>CASFRN010000001.1 GCA_949296855.1 uncultured Bacteroides sp.
AGGAAATCCATTTAAAATCGGTATGTTCACAGGTGCTTCTACAGGTGATAAACTGGATGGAGAACTGGCTCGTGCCAATGCAATTAAATTCCGTACTCCGTATCAATCGAATAAAGATTTGCGTAATGCGTTAAACGCACACCAAGCAGAATATTTCGATATGCACCTGTCGGAACTGGCACAGGACTTACGTTATGGTTTCTTAGGAAAAATCGATGTGGCCATTGTTGAAGCTGCCGATGTGACAGAAGATGGTGAAATCGTTCCGACTTGCGGTGTGGGTATTCTGCCTACAATCTGCCGTATGGCCGACCGTATCATCGTTGAATTAAATGACAAACATCCGAAGGAAATCCGTGGTATGCACGATATTTACGAACCGGCTGATCCTCCTTACCGTCGTGAAATCCCAGTATTTACTCCGTCAGACCGTATCGGTTTGCCGTATGTAAAAGTTGATCCGGCTAAAATCGTAGGTGTTGTTAAGACAAGCGAACCCAATGAAGGCAAACCTTTCGCTCCACTGGACGATGTAACATTGGCTATCGGTAAGAATGTAGCTGATTTCTTGGTAAGCGAAATCCGTGCTGGCCGTCTGCCGAAAGAATTTGTTCCGGTACAGAGTGGTGTAGGTAATGTAGCCAACGCCGTATTGGGTTGCATGGGTGAAAACGAAGAAATCCCAGCATTCAACGTTTATACAGAAGTTATCCAGGATGCCGTTATCAAATTGATGAAAGAAGGTCGCGTTAAATTCGCCAGCGGTTGCTCTCTGTCAGTCAGCAACGAGGCAATCGACGATATTTACAGTCACCTTGATTTCTTCAAAGACAAGATTTTGTTGCGTCCGCAGGAAATTTCAAACAATCCGGAAGTGGCTCGCCGTCTGGGCTTGATCGCAATGAATACTGCTTTGGAAGCTGATATCTTCGGAAACGTTAACTCAACACACGTATTAGGTACGAAGATGATGAATGGTATCGGTGGTTCGGGCGACTTTACCCGTTCGGCTATGCTGTCAATCTTCACCACTCCTTCTACGGCTAAAGATGGTAAGATCAGTTCATTTGTCCCGATGGTTTCTCACTTGGATCACAGCGAACACTCTGTTAAGATCATCATTACGGAATACGGTGTTGCCGACTTGCGTGGTAAATCACCTATCCAGCGTGCACGTTGCATCATCGACAACTGCGTTCATCCGGATTACCGTCCATTGTTGAACGAATACCTTGAAATGGGTATCAAGGGACAAACTCCGCAGAACTTGAAATGCTGTTTCGCTTTCCATGAAGAGTTTGCCAAGAGCGGCGATATGCACAATGTAAAATGGGAAGAATATAATAAATAAGTAAACCGATGCAAGTCCCGGTTTTTTGGACTTGAAAGTACAGGAAGATTCGCAAGGCGACTTTCTTCTTTCGGGAACAGGTCGTCTAAAGGTTTTCTCTTTATTTTTCGTAGTGATACGGGGAATAAAGAGAAGCCTTTTTTCTTTTAAACACCCTCCTTTCAGTTAAAATATATCTATATTTTGCCGGCAGAGCCCTACGAAGCTTTGAAAACGAGCGTTGGCAAACCGTCCGAAGGTTACGATGTGGTGAAAACGACCGTTTTCAAACCTTCTGAAGGCGACGAAGCCATGAAAACGAACGTTTTCAAACCTTCAGAGGGCGACGAAGCCATGAAAACGAACGTTTTCAAACCTTCAGAGGGCGACGAAGCCATGAAAACGAGCATTTTCAAACCTTCTGAAGCCTACGGAGAGAAGAAAACGAGATTTTTCACTATTTTTCCAGCCTCCGCTGGTTTGCCAACGATATTTTTCATACCTTAGACACCGCCGGGCATATGCCCGATATGCTTGGACTAAAAGATATAGGAATAATTATTTTAAACAAAAACGAATATGGTAGAACAAATCCGATCATTCGGCATGACGAAAATGACCGTCGGCTCGAGCTGCGACTTCCACACGAAAGTGGCGCAGTTCATCGACCAGACCGGGAGCGACTTGCTGCACATCAAGACGCAAGCCCCCGTTTACAAGGAAAAGACCGAATTATTACAATCTATCGTGAACCGTCAACTAGGCTTTGTGGCAACAACCGATATGAAAAGAGCAGATCACAAACGCGACAATGCTGCCGGAACTATCTGCGCTGTAACAACGGACTATAAGACCAGCCCCGTAGCCGAAAAGCAGGCGGCGGCCATGCTGCTCGACCCGCAACTTTCTCCCTATCGGGGAATCCGTAATCACGAATACACCAAGCAAACAGCCGAAATAAAAGGCATGTTGGCAATATTGGCTCTTGAAGAGAACATGGATGCATTACAAACACTTGGTTTAACGGAAGAAGTGGAAGCCCTGCGCGAAGCAA
>CASFRN010000002.1 GCA_949296855.1 uncultured Bacteroides sp.
AGGGTGTCTCAAAATAGAAATAAGCTTTCATTTTGTCATCCTGAACGGAGTGAAGGATCTCGAATACACAAGCTGATGCACACGAGATTCTTCGCTATGCTCAGAATGACATTACTTTTTGATAGGCAATTTTCATTTTGAGACACCCTCTTCTTGGCAAATGCCAAGACTTTGCGAACGTAAGTGCTTATTATTTATAAGCATCTCTTTTGTAGGCAATTACATTTCAGATGTCAAGCACCGGTTGCGGGTTATTGGTGGGAATAGCTGCATAGGACTATGGATTGTCCAAGTATCATTGGTTACCTGCCCAAATATCATTGGATACTTTACCATTTATTCAATAATCATGGGCTGTTTATTATTGGATACTTTCGCAACCAAGTTTTCGGACTGACCCCTAATGGCACACAGATAACACTGATTTAACAGATGACCACAGATATTATTTTAAAAATAATCTGTGTAAATCAGTCTCATCTGTGTTATCTGTGTGCTATAAGATAATTTCGATTAGTTACTTATGAGATATACAAAACATTATTCGTCCCCAACTGAACTCTTGAAGATTCTTCAAGAAAGAGGTTTAGATTGTTCCGACATAGATGATGCCGAAAGTGCATTGCGGCGAAATTCCTTCGGAACCTGCCAGAGCAAGCACGAAAAAAGAGATTATGAATGTCCGCATTTTGCCAAACGCTTGTAGGGGCAGGGTTTGCCTGCCCGAATGCACCCACGGATACAATAGTTGATGTATTCGGGCGGGCAGACCCCGCCCCTACACTACAGTTGGTACTTTGCGGACATTCATTGAAGATATCAACAACACTTGGAGGGTTGCAGGAGGCGAAAAGTATTTAAGGCATTGGGCATCGCAACAGCTACCCTTGATTGGGGAATAGCCGGTAAGGTTGCCTTATGGTAATAAGAAGAAAAAACAAGAGTTATAACGAAGAACTTCCCGCTATCAGCGTGTTACGGACTTGCGCCGGTTAGAGCATGTTCGTGCTGGGCGAACCTGCAAGAATCCCCGCCACCTGAAAAGAGAGCGGGGATTCTCACTAATTGATTTTCCTTGAATTGTCTGACCTGAACTTATACATGCCCGTTTCCTTTGAAATCCTACCCAACACAATCCATTTATTCATATTGTTTTTCTTTGCCCATGCGGTATAGTCACGCTGGATGACAAAAGGATTCATGCGCACTCTTGGGGCTGTGCTCCACAAAGATTCCGGTATCAACATATTTGCAGCATAACGATTGGCCTCTTTTTCTTCTATACTTTCCCCATCGTAATTTTCAACACTGGCAATACTGCTCTTGTTCTCATCCAAATGCAGGCACACATGTCCTAACTCGTGCATGACATCAAAAGCAAGATTATCAATCCGGTCATATCGCTTGGTTACGCAAATAGCTGGAATTCCATTTTCAATAAACGAATATGCATCAATGGAAGCATGATCAACTTTTTCAACTACGTTAAAGCGAATACCATACAATGAAAACATTTCTTTCAATCGGGGAACAACATTTTCGTTTTCATTGAATATCTTTTTCAAATTCTCTGCCAGTTCGCGAGTCTTTTCTTTTTCATAGCGGCCTTTTATTTCCGTATTTCGGGATTCGTATCTGGCCAGCAAAATCCATGTGGCTATCATTCTGCTGTCAAGACCTGTCTTTTGAGACTTCTTGAACATACCAAAGGACAATTGAAGCTCGGCAGGCTCAGGCAAAGACAATATGGATTTCATCTTTTTCAACAGGATGGAGGCTGACGCATCCACGGCAATCCCCAAACGCTTTAAGATTGTCTTCACGTCAAACGCCTTGTCATAATCTTCCATTTCATTGCAAGCCTCTATTTCTTCCACCTTCCTTTTATCTATTATCTTGCAATCATAATCGTACTGAGTTTGTAGGTTTACCCACGAAATGGAAGGTATTCCCAAAGCTTCCTCCAACTTGTCGGCAATGGCAATGGTAATGCTCCTCTTCCCTTTGATTATCTCATTGAGATGGGAAGTACGCATTCCTATCATTTGGGCAAAATCTTTTTGGGAAATGCCCCGCTCACCAAGTTCATTCTGCAGTATGCGGCCAGGGTGAGTTGCCAAGAATGGCACTTTTCTTTCATTTTTTGTTTCCATAATGGGTCGTATTTAATTCTATTATGGTAATGCATATTCCATTTTCAAGCTCCCTGAACAACAATCTCTCAACCCTATTGTTCATAATGCGTACTGAACTTAAATCGTTATGCCTAAGCCTTTCATAATGCAAAAAGCTATAAGCCGATAAAGCCTTTATATCCGCAGCCGCCCGGATATAGTTGTACACGTCTATTAGATTTTCCATAAACTTCCTATCACGGGAATATTTTTTATACTTCCGATTCATTCCCGTAAATATCAGTTCTTCCAAAATCTTCATCTTCGAAACATATTTCCATCGGATATGTGATTTGGTGCAAAGATACGAAAATTCCCTTTATTAGGGAATTATTTTTCCAAAATCAATTTCATTTTTAACAAAATTCCGCCACATTCGCAGACAGCGGGGTGTCCCGTCTGAAAAATATTCCTCATCCTGACAAAAATTAAAAAAATAAAGACTATCTTTGCCGGGAATCAAAAAATTGAGGACATAACCATGACAGAAAGATTGAAAGAAATCAAACGCCGGATAGATGAAGGAGAAACCGGCCCTGCCGTCGACGAACTGAACAGGCTCTTAGACGGAAACGCCGAAAAACCGGACGACATCTACTACCTCTTAGGAAACGCGTTCCGCAAGCAAGGAGACTGGCAAGGCGCACTGAACAATTATCAGGAAGCCATCGACATCAATCCGGACAGTCCGGCGGCAGAAGCCCGGAACATGGTGATAGACATCCTCAATTTCTATAATAAAGATATGTTTAATCAATAAAAAGATAAGATTTACTATGGCTAAAATGAAAGGTGTAGTTATCGTGAATACAGAACGCTGCAAAGGATGCAACCTATGCGTAGTAGCCTGCCCGTTGCACGTTTTGTCACTGACCTCTAAAGTTAATCAAAAAGGATATAATTATGTACAGCAGACCGTAGAAGACACCTGCAACGGATGTTCTTCGTGCGCCATCGTATGTCCGGACGCCTGTCTGACCGTGTACAGAGCAAAAGAAGCGTAAGAAACTTAAAAACTCAAGAAATATGGCAGAAGAAGTAGTCTTAATGAAAGGAAACGAAGCCATCGCCCATGCCGCTATCCGCTACGGCGTAGACGGTTACTTCGGTTATCCTATCACACCCCAATCGGAAGTATTGGAAACTCTTGCCGAACTGAAGCCGTGGGAAACGACCGGCATGGTGGTTTTGCAGGCGGAAAGCGAAGTGGCAGCTATTAATATGGTATACGGAGGAGCCGGAACCGGCAAAATGGTGATGACCTCGTCATCCAGTCCCGGTGTCAGCCTCAAGCAAGAAGGCATTTCATACATCGCAGGCGCGGAATTGCCTTGCTTGGTAGTGAACGTCATGCGCGGAGGCCCCGGACTGGGAACCATCCAGCCCAGCCAAGCCGATTATTTCCAAACCACCAAAGGAGGAGGCCACGGCGACTATCATGTCATCGCACTGGCTCCCGCATCGGTACAGGAAATGGCAGACTTCGTAGGCTTGGCTTTCGAATTAGCTTTCAAATACCGCAACCCGGCTATGATTCTTGCCGATGGCGTCATCGGCCAGATGATGGAAAAAGTGGTATTGCCCGAACCGCGTCCGCGCCGCACCGAAGAAGAAATCATCGCTCAATGCCCGTGGGCAGCTACAGGACGCAAAGGACGCAAGCCGAATGTCATCACTTCGCTTGAACTCGACCCGGCGGTAATGGAACAACGCAACCTGCACCTGCAAGCCAAGTATGCGGAAATCGAAGCGAACGAAACCCGCTACGAGGAAATCGATTGCGAAGATGCCGAATACCTGATTGTGGCTTTCGGCTCGTGCGCCCGCATCGCACAGAAATCAATGGAACACGCGCGCGAAGAAGGTATTAAAGTAGGTCTGTTCCGCCCCATCACCTTATGGCCCTTCCCCAGCAAAGCCTTGGCAGAACGGGCAAAAGCAATGAAAGGCATCCTCGTTGTAGAATTGAACAGCGGACAGATGATTGAAGATGTCAAACTGGCTGTAGAATGCCGCATTCCGGTAGAACACTTCGGACGTTTGGGTGGCATCGTCCCCGACCCGGACGAAGTCATCGAAGCGTTGAAAGAGAAAATCATTAATAAGTAAACCGATTATGAACAAGATAGACCAAATCAGAACCGTACTGAACATCGCATTCATGATAGGAGCCGTAGCTTCTGTCGTGCTGTTCTTTACCGACGTAGACCAAACCATCTTCTTCTATGTATGCGCTACGTCTATCATCATCAAGATGGCAGAGTACGCGCTCCGATTCTCTATACGTAACCGACAAGGAGGAAAACCATGACAAAAGAAGATATAGTAAAACCCGAGAATCTGGTTTATAAAAAACCTACGTTACTGAACGACAACCCGATGCACTATTGTCCGGGATGCAGTCACGGAGTGGTGCACAAACTGATAGCTGAAGTTATCGAAGAAATGGGAATGACCGAAAAAGCCATCGGCATCAGCCCGGTAGGCTGCGCGGTATTCATGTACAACTATTTGGACATCGATTGCTTAGAGGCTGCACACGGACGTGCACCCGCTTTGGCTGGAGCTATCAAACGCTTGTGGCCCGACCGCTTGGTATTTACCTATCAAGGCGACGGAGACTTGGCATGCATCGGTACAGCCGAAAGCATCCATGCCCTGAACCGTGGCGACAATATCACCGTTATCTTTATCAACAATGCCATCTACGGTATGACTGGCGGACAAATGGCACCTACTACCCTGGTTGGCATGAAAACGGCTACCTGCCCTTACGGACGTAATCCGGAAATACACGGCTATCCGTTGAAAATGACCGAAATAGCCGCTACACTGGAAGGCACCTGCTACGTGACACGCCAATCGGTACAAAACGTTGCGGCTATCCGTAAAGCCAAGAAAGCCATCCGCAAAGCTTTCGAAAACTCCATGCAGCACAAAGGCTCAAGCCTGGTAGAAATCGTTTCAACATGTAACTCAGGTTGGAAAATGTCGCCGGATGCTGCCAATAAATGGATGGAAGAAAACATGTTCCCGTTCTATCCGCTGGGAGACTTGAAAGATACGACATCAGAAGATAAATAACCCCCTAAATTGAAACGTATGAAAGAAGAAATCATCATAGCAGGATTTGGCGGACAAGGTGTCTTGTCTATGGGCAAAATCCTTGCCTATTCCGGACTGATGGAAGGCAAAGAAGTAACATGGATGCCTGCCTACGGTCCTGAACAACGCGGAGGAACCGCAAATGTAACTGTCATTATCAGCGATGAGCGCATTTCGTCTCCGATTCTGAGCAAATACGATACCGCCATCATCCTGAACCAACCGTCGCTGGCTAAATTTGAAGATAAGGTAAAGCCTGGCGGCACATTGATTTACGATGGCTACGGCATCATCAACCCTCCTACCCGGAAAGACATCCATGTTTACCGCATTGACGCCATGGACGAAGCCAATGAACGCAAAATGGCAAAGACATTCAACATGATTGTATTGGGCGGCCTGTTGAAACTCCGTCCTGTAGTTTCAATTGAGAGCGTGGTAAAAGCCTTATATAAGACATTGCCCGAACGTCACCACAAATTGATTCCGATGAATGAAGAAGCCATCCACATCGGCATGGCTATCATCAAGGAAATGAAATGATTTTTCTTAGTAGTGAAGGAGTTAGAAGAAGTTATGCATTCTGCAGGAGTTAGAAGGAGTTAAAGGACAATAGTTTTGTAGTATTGGCTTCTAACTCCTTTTAACTCCATGCAATAACTTCCTTTAACTCCTTAACTTCTTAACTCCTTTAATAAATATAAACTCCATACGCAACTTACCTTGCGTTTCGTTTTTCTTTTGTATCTTTGCCTCCATTATGAAGAAGATACTGTTTATAGCCATACTGACACTGATAGGCGGCACGCTGTCCGCACAGAATACATTACAGAACCAGTTCTCTAACCAATTCGGAAGTTCGGCATCGGGCGTAGACCGGAACGGATACGACCGGAACGGCAATCCGATAGATACAACTGCCGTCAACGATGCCAGCACGATTCCCATCGGACTGACCTCGTGGAAAATAGACGCCCGTTTCGGTAACCGCACCGAAGTGCCTGTCGACACGCTACAACACGGCTTCCAAAATACAAATGACACCGGAGGCCCCTACGGACACTATACGTACTTAGGAAACTTAGGCGCGCCACGCATCGCACACGTATTCTTCGACCGGAAAGACGCCAGCCAATTTTTCTTTTTCGACCCATACGACTATACGGTTCTACAACCACAAGACGTGACTTATACCAACACCAAGTCGCCCTTCGTCAACCTGACCTATTATAAGCAAGGGAGCAGCCGCGACGGAGAAGAGCGCTTTAAAGCCTATTTCGCCGTCAACGCCAATAAGCGGATGGGGTTCGGATTCAACATCGACTATGTATATGGCCGCGGCAAATACGCACACCAATCAACCGCGCTATTCAACGGGAACCTCTTCGCCTATTACCTGGGCGACAAATATAACATGCATTTCAGCTTCATCAACGACAACCTGAAGGTAGCGGAAAACGGCGGTATCACCGACGACCGCTATGTGAGCGCACCGCTTGATATGGCTGAAGGCGGACGCACTTATTCCAACAGCGAAATCCCGACCAACCTGACCGACATTTGGAACCACAACACCGGATACCACGCTTTCCTGACCCACCGCTATAATTTAGGGTTTTACCGTGATAATCCCAACGAAAACGACACGACCACGACAGAAGTATTCGTGCCCGTCACCAGCTTTATGCATACCTTGAAAGTAGACATCGCACGGCGCAAATACATCTCACAAAACGAAGAACAAAACAAAAAATACTTCCTCAACAACTTCTTGCCCGACATTGACCAAGATAAAACCAACTACATCAGCGTGAAGAATATGCTTGGCATCTCGTTGCGCGAGGGATTCAACAAGTGGGCGAAAGCAGGGCTGACCGCATTTGTCAGCCATGAATTCCGCCGGTTTACCATGACCGACACACTTGCCAACACACCCGGACAACGCATTCCTACCGATTATACAGAAAACGTCATTTCGGTAGGCGGACAACTTATCAAGGAACAAGGAAAAATGTTCCATTACAACGTAACAGGCGAATTTGCCCTGATAGGAGAAGATGCAGGAGCTTTTTCGGTAGAAGGAAACGGGAACATGAACTTCCGGCTTTTCAACGACACCGTACGCTTGAAAGCCAACGCATACATCAAAAACCAAAACCCGACCTTCTATTACCGCCACTTCCACTCGAAACACTACTGGTGGGACAACAACGACCTCTCGAAAATGATGCGCACCCGCATAGAGGGACAGTTAAACATCGACCGATGGCGCACACAACTGAAAGCAGGGGTGGAAAACATCACCAACTATACGTATTTGGATAACATCTCGGTAGGCGAAGGAGCAACCGAAGAAAACACAACCCCTACTTCGTATTTGAACAACGTAGGTGTAGCCCAACACTCCGGAAGCATCCAGGTGTTCAGCGCATCGCTTCGGCAAGACTTCAAGCTGGGCATCTTCCACCTTGATAACGAAGTGACTTACCAAACATCAAGCAACCAAGACATCCTGCCTTTACCGAAACTCGTGCTTTACCATAATTTCTACCTCAGCTTCGGATTGGCAAAGAAAGTGCTGAAGATAGAAATGGGAGCCGACGTGCGTTACTTCACCGAATATTATGCACCCGACTATGCACCCGCCATCGGGCAATTCTACCTGCAAAACAAAGATACCCGTTACAAATTGGGCAATTATCCGCTACTGAACGGCTATATCAACCTACACTTGAAACGTACCCGCATCTTCTTGCTGATGTACAACCTGATTCAAGGACAAGGAGAACACAGCTATTTCTTAGCTCCCCACTATCCGCTGAATCCGCGCTTATTCAAGATAGGCATTTCGTGGAACTTCTTCGACTAACGGCTTATGCGAATCAAGAAATTTATCCGATATGGAGCGGCAACCGTAATCGTAGCGGCAGGAATCATCGTCTTCAACACCCAAAAAGAAAAAAAAGAATCCTATACCCCACGCGATTACAAGGAAATAGTCCAATCAGGCATTTTGCGGGCTGTAACCGAATACAACGGTATCAGTTATCACGTAACAGACGACACACTGCAAGGATTCGACTATGAACTGCTGCATGCCTTCGCTTCCGACAAAAGCCTGCAGCTTGAGATTACTCCCGAAATGAGTTTCGAAAAACGGTTAAAAGGAGTAACCGAAGGGAAATACGACATTCTTGCCACCGGTACCGTCATCACCACCCAATCGAAAGACACACTGCTGTTTACCCGCCCGTTGGCTCTAAGCAAACAAGTGCTGGTACAACGCAAACCGGAAACAAGGCAAGACAGCACATACATCCGAAGCCAGTTAGACTTGGCACACAAACAACTGCACGTAATCAAAGGGTCACCCGCCCTGCTCCGTCTGCATAACCTTATCAATGAAATCGCCGACACCATTTACATTGAAGAAGTGGAACAATACGGCCCCGAACAATTGGTCGCCATGGTAGCAGGAAAAGACATTGATTACGCTGTATGCGATGAAAGCATCGCCCGCTCGTTGCTGTCCCGCTTCCCGAACCTCGACATCAATACAGCCATCAGTTTCACGCAGTTTTACGCATGGGGAGTAAGCAAGCAAGCCCCTGTACTTCTTGACAGTCTGGACAACTGGCTGAAACGATACAGCAAAACCGAAGCCTACCGGAAACTACAGCGAAAATATTTTAACTGATACTATATACATTAATACCTTGATTACTATGCAATTGGATAAAGTGAACTGGGGATTCATCGGTTGTGGTGAAGTGACCGAAAAAAAAAGCGGCCCCGCTTTCAACATGATAGAAGGCTCACGCGTAGTTGCCGTAATGAGCCGCGATGAAGAAAAAGTAAAATCGTACGCACGCCGCCACAATATACCACGGTGGTATACCGACGCGCAAGAACTCATCGGCGATGAAGACGTGAACGCTATCTATATCGCAACGCCTCCCTCCTCGCACGCCACTTTCGCCATCATGGCTATGAAAGCAGGCAAACCGGTATACATCGAAAAGCCTATGGCTGCCACCTACGAAGACTGCGCCCGCATCAACCGCATCTCGCAAGAGACAGGAATGCCTTGTTTTGTCGCTTATTACCGCCGCTACCTCCCTTATTTCCAAAAGGTGCGCCAACTGATAGAGGAAGGCGAGATAGGCAATGTCATTAACGTACAAATCCGTTTCGCACAGCCTCCGCGCGACTTGGACTATAACAGCACCAACCTGCCTTGGCGCGTGCAGCCCGACATTTCCGGGGGAGGTTATTTCTACGATTTGGCTCCCCACCAATTAGATTTACTGCAGGAAATGTTCGGATGTATCTTAGAAGCGGAAGGATACAAGAGCAACCGGGGCGGATTGTATCAGGCAGAAGACACCATCAGCGCTTGTTTCAAATTCGAATCCGGACTGCCAGGCTCGGGGTCGTGGTGCTTTGTAGCTCATGAATCTGCCAAAGAAGACCGTATCGAAATCATCGGAGACAAAGGCATGATTTGCTTCTCGGTCTTCACCTATGAACCAATCGGCTTGCATACTGAACGCGGACGCGAAGAAATCCTTCCGCAAAACCCGCCCTATGTACAGCTTCCGCTTATCAAAGCTGTAGTAGAACATCTGCAGGGTAAAGCCATCTGCACATGCGACGGCATCAGTGCAACCCCAACCAATTGGGTCATGGACCGCATCTTGAACAAGCTGTAGAATAAAAAAAGAAGATAGAGGAAGCGTAAATCCCTTCGGATTTTCTTTACCTCCTCTATCTCCTTTGCCTTTTCTTATTTAATCATGTCGAATCCGCAATACGGAACCAACGCTTTCGGTATACGGATGCCTTCCGGAGTCTGGTTGTTCTCAAGCAAAGCTGCCACAATACGAGGCAATGCCAAAGCGGAACCATTCAACGTATGGCACAATTCAATCTTCTTGTTTGACGAACGATAGCGGCATTTCAAACGATTGGCCTGATAAGTATCAAAATTAGAGACTGAACTTACTTCCAACCAACGCTTTTGCGCTTCCGAATAAACTTCAAAATCATAACAAATAGCCGCAGTAAAGCTAATATCACCTCCACACAAACGGAGAATACGATACGGAAGCTCCAATTTTTTCAACAACCCCTCTACGTGGTCGAGCATTTCCTGATGCGACTGGCGTGAATGTTCAGGAGTGTCAATACGCACCAATTCCACTTTCGAGAATTCATGCAGACGATTCAGCCCGCGCACATCCTTGCCATAGGAGCCGGCTTCACGGCGGAAACATTCGGTATAAGCACAATTCTTTATCGGCAATTGCTTTTCGTCGAGGATTACATCCCGGTAGATGTTCGTTACAGGTACTTCCGCAGTCGGAATTAAGTAAAGGTCATCCAAGTTACAATGATACATCTGCCCTTCTTTATCCGGAAGTTGCCCCGTTCCGTAACCGGAAGCTGCGTTCACCACAGTAGGAGGCATGATTTCCTCATAACCTGCCGCACGAGCCTCATCAAGGAAAAAGTTGATAAGCGCACGCTGCAAACGCGCGCCTTGCCCCCGATAAACAGGGAATCCGGCTCCTGTAATCTTCACGCCCAAATCGAAATCAATCAGGTTGTATTTCTTCGCCAATTCCCAATGAGGAAGGGCGTCTTTCGGAAGTTCGGTTTCCATGCCACCCATTTTTACCACGAGGTTATCTTCGGCACTGGCACCTTCCGGCACTTCCTCATAAGGCACATTCGGAATAGTGTACAGCAAGTTCTGCAAATCTTCGGCGGCCTGGTCCATTTCAGCTTGTATCCCTTTATTGGCTTCTTTAATTTCAGCCACACGGACTTTCGCTGTTTCCGCCTCTTCTTTTTTGCCTTCCTTCATCAACTGGCCAATGGCCTTTGACGTGGCATTGACTTCTGCCAGGTTATTATCTAATTGTCCTTGTGCGTTCCGACGTTTATTATTCAGTTCGAGCACCTGCGCAATCGTTTCTTCCGCATTAGCAAAATGCTTCTTCTTCAATCCACGGATAACCTTATCGGTATCCTCTGTAATTTGTTTAATTGTAAGCATATCTTTTTTTCAATTTAGATTTTCGTACTGCAAAGATATTCTTTTATTGAAACATAAACAATGAATCTTACAAGATACTTTGACGAATACGCACCAGTTTTTCCAGCACGCCTTCCAGCAAGTCGAGTTTCAACATATTCGCCCCGTCGCTCTTCGCTACCGAAGGGTCTTCGTGTGTTTCCATGAATAAACCGTCCACACCCACTGCCACACCAGCTTTAGCTATGGTTTCTATCAGTTGAGGCATACCTCCCGTCACACCTGAAGCTTGATTAGGCTGCTGAAGTGAATGAGTCACATCGAGTATCACCGGATGACCGAACGATTGCATTTCAGGAATACCCCGGTAATCAACTATCAAGTCATGGTAACCAAAAGTCACACCGCGCTCGGTCAGCATGACTTGACGGTTACCAGCCTCCACCACCTTATCTGCAGCAAAGCGCATCGCACCAGGCGAAAGGAATTGCCCCTTCTTGATATTCACAATCTTTCCCGTTCGTGCCGCCGCTACCAACAAATCTGTCTGGCGGCATAAAAAAGCCGGTATTTGCAACACGTCAACATACGCAGCTGCCATTTCAGCCTCGTCTGCCGCATGAACATCTGTTACGACCGGCACACCAAACGCAGCACGCACCTTCGCCAATATCTTCAACGCTTTCTCATCGCCTATTCCCGTAAACGAATCCAAACGTGAACGGTTCGCCTTGCGATACGAGCCTTTAAATATATAAGGTATATGCAAGCGGTCGGTTATCTTCACCACGCGTTCGGCAATGCGCAATGCCATATCCTCACCTTCTATCACACACGGCCCCGCCAACAAAAAAAAGTTGTCAGAACGGGTCAAGTCTTCTATTGTCTGTATCATAAGTTTTTAGGTTCTTGAGTTTTCTATTTTCATTGTGGTATTATCAGCGTCAAGGCTTCGGGAGCAATAGTAACCTCTATAGGGAAATGACGGTCAAACCAAATACGTCCGTCCAAACTGATTTCCGCATTTTGCGCCCGAAGTATTTTCACTTGCTTCGTACGGTAAGGCTTCACAGTCTTATGATTCAACAAACGCCCTTGCTGCATCATCCACAAACCCTGAATCAATTGGCGCAATTCGGGACGATAAACCAACGACACATCAAGCCAGCCGTTATAAGGTACCGCACTGGGGGTCAGTCCATATCCACGTCCGCTACCTATCGCTACAGCCATCAATCTCCCGCGGATGTGCTCATCGTTTACCTTCAGATGCATCCGGTAAAGTTTACGTTCGAACGCCACCAAGAATAAAGAAGACAGATACGAAAACAAAGGTATTCCCCAAAAACGGCGCGTTTCATTCGTAATGATGACAATACGTGCCCCCAATCCAATATAAACCGCATTGAGGAAATAACGTTTCACATGTTCTTTCCCATCAAAATAGCCGAACACGCCAACGTCCACTTTCCGCAGCCGGCGGTTGATAAGCACATCCACCGCCCCTTTATAATCATCGGAATCCAATCCCCAAAATTTAGCGAAATCATTTCCGATGCCGTTCGGGATAACACCCAAAGCTATGTCGCTTTTATCTTCAGCATCCGAAAACATAATGCCATTTACAGCATCGTTCAATGCACCGTCTCCACCTACCACGACAATGGTGCGATAACCGTTATTCGCCATCGTACGCGATAAACGCTCCACCGAACCAAACCCTTCCGACTGTACATAGTCGAACTTCACACCACGGTTCTCCATATAGCCGCGAATTTCCTTCCATCGCTTTTGTGCCTTCCGGCTTCCGGCTTTCGGGTTATATATCACCCCCCAGCGGGTAGGTTCTATTGCCATAAGCTTTTCTTTTTTATTGATTATCTTCTTCCATCAGTCTCATTATCCTTTCCACCTTTTCCCTCATCGGCAAAGAAGCGTTTATCCAATGGATGGTGAATCCACGCCGCTCCATTCCACGAAACCATGTCATCTGCCGTTTGGCGAATTGATGAATGGCTATTTCAAGTTGGCGGAACATTTCTTCGTAAGTCAAGGCACCCGTCACAAACAAAGTCAGATACTTGTATTCCAGTCCATAATAAATCAAGTCTTCAGGGGCGATACCTTCATCCAGCAAACCGCGGACTTCATCTGCCATCCCTTCGGCTAACCTTTGTCTCAGGCGGCGGGTTATTTTCTCACGGCGTATCTCACGATCGACATCCACTCCGATAATCAAACTCCTTATCTCCGGGAAATCCCTCGCGCCAACGGGTTGGGTGCGATAATACTCTTCTATCTCAATAGCACGTATAGCACGTTTCGCCGTATCCACATCGGTCGAATTATGCAAAGTCTTATAAGTTGCCAATAAAGCAGTCAGTTCTTCCAATGACTTGCTTTCCAGCCTTTTCCGCAATTCCGGGTTTTCAGGAACCGGAAGCAATTTATATCCTTTCAAAACCGACTCTATATACATTCCTGTCCCACCGCACAAGACAGGCATCATCCCACGCCTACGGATGTCTTCATACGCCCTTAAAAAATCATGCTGAAACTCGAACACATTGTATTTAGTACCCGGCTCCATTATATCAATAAGGTGATAGGGAATGCGGTGACCGTCCACTTCATAATCCGCCAAATCTTTTCCTGTACCTAAATCCATCCGCCGATACACCTGCCGGCTGTCTCCACTGATGATTTCGGTATGCAAACGGCCGGCCAACGCAACGGCAAGCGGCGTCTTCCCGGAAGCAGTAGGCCCCACTATCGTTATCAAGTCGTATGCCATATATAATAAAAATTTATCCGCCGACACTTGCCGAACGGACACGGCTCAATGTTTCGGGCGTCATTTGAAGTAACGAAGCGATATAAACCAGCGGGGCGCGCTTCAAGATTTCAGGATGAATCTGAAGCAACTTGTTGTAACGCTCATGGGCAGGTTCGAAACGTAAAGTGTCGGCTTTAATTTGCGATTCAATGAGCGAAGTCTCCAATATCTTCCGATAAAGGACACCTATGTCAGCACGTTCTACCGAAAGCTGGTCAAGAGCCGCTTTGTCTATCTCCCAAACCACGCTTTGCTCTAACGCCTCTATCATCAGGCGGGTAGGCTCTTGACGGAAATAACTCTCCAAACACATCACTTCACCTTTCTCGTAAGCGATGTGTTCGGTCATGTCCTTGCCATACTTAAAATAAAACTGGCGAAGCAATCCTTTTTCGATGTAACGGATACAAGTACATACCTCTCCCTCATCCAATATCCGTTCGCCTTTCTTGTATTTCTTGAAGAGCAACGTATCCGCCAATGCGTGTGAGCTTTCCTTAGCCAGCGTCACACGATGGTCGACGGCCATCTGCCTTACTATGTCAATACTTGTTGTCGTCATAATATGATAAATCTAAAAAGTCAAGCTCGTTATTTTACCTTAATGCGGTCGAATCCTTCACCAAACACACCAATCACCGCACTCTGCGAAACAAAAGCATGCGGATCAATATCCTTAATCAAACGGAAAATGGTGTTCGATTCTCTTTTCTTTGCCAATACAAACATCATTTTCACACCATTGTTTGTATAACATCCTACCCCATCAATAAACGTTACACCACGGTGCAAATCCTTATTGATGCGATGCCCTATCTCGTCATATTTGCTCGAAATGATAAAGAACTGCACCGACTGGCGCGCGCTGTTCACCACTTGGTCGATAACAAAACTGGTAATAAACAATACTACATATCCATAAACCACCCGCTCCCAATCATGCAGCACCAAGTAGCTGGAGGAAATGATGATGACATCACACATCAGGATTACTCTTCCGAGCGAAATATCACGATACTTGTTTACAATAGCGGCAATGATATCCGTCCCGCCTGTACTGCCATTGGCTGAAAAAGCCAAGCCAATGCCTCCCCCGCAGAACGAAGCGCCCAACACACAAGCCATAAAAGGCTGGTCGTGTATCAATCCATCACCTGCCAACTTTTGGATAACCGCCAAGAATACAGTGAGCACCGCCACCGCCCAAATGGTCTTCACACAAAATTTCAGCCCCAATATTTTTAATGCAAGCAACAACAGGAATCCATTAATACCCAAATAAGTGTACTGCACGGGGAAACCTGTCGCCCAATAGATAATGGAAGCGATGCCTGGTACAGCGCCCGACGGCAGATTGTTAGGCAACAAAAATACGGTCCATCCTATACCATACATCATCATACCCAACGCTATAAGCAAATAGTCTTTCACCTCCCTCCATACGGGATTGGCCTTTAAAGATGTAAACTGATTCATTTTTCCGTTTCTGATTAGCTTTTAAATTTCGGAAGACAAAGATAGTGTTTTTCACGATTACGGCA
>CASFRN010000003.1 GCA_949296855.1 uncultured Bacteroides sp.
AATGAAAATTGCCTATCAAAAAGTAATGTCATTCTGAGCATAGCGAAGAATCTCGTGTGCATCAGCTTGTGTATTCGAGATCCTTCACTCCGTTCAGGATGACAAAATGAAAGCTTATTTCTATTTTGAGACACCCTCTTTTTTCTTTAGTTTCTTTTGCACTTCGAATTCGTATTTTCCTTGATACCAGCTTCCGTGCCCTTCTTCGACGAGTGTAGCTTCCATATCGGCGATGTTTGTGCTATCTGATTGGAATAGCCCTCCGTTGGCTTCGCCGTCTATGTCATCGAAATAGACTTTCTGCTTGTCGATGCCTACAGTTGTGGTCATTTCATTGGCAAAAGCTCCTTCTTTGTCGGTATAAACCGTGTCATCGGCATAAGGGTTAGGGGTATTGTCCCACGCATTCCGGATAATGACCCGGATGTTTTCGATGGGGGTTCCCGCTTCATCGGTCACGATGCCTTTCACCCGATAATCTACGGACGGACTGCCGTATTCTAACGGATAAATGTCATCTGTAGTCTCATTGTCGCAGGCGGTAAATCCCAATGCGACCAATGCGCCCGAAAGAAGGCGCGTCATCAGCTTGTTTGTTTTCATAGGCTTATTTTTTTATTTTTGGTTTAGTTTATGCAAATGGCAGAACAGCAGTTCGCCTTTCTCGTTGCGTAGGTGCATGCCGTTTCCTCTACAGTAGCGGAAGTACTTGCACGAGGCACATTCGCCTGTCCGCATCCATTCACGGTTGCGGTAGGGATGGAAACGGTTTTCCCATACATCCATAAAGTCGTCTTGGTAGATGTTGCCCTGATGATAGTCGGCACGGATGCTGGGGCACGATGAAATGGAACCGTCTATCAGTACCGAACCGACGGTGATGCCTGCCTGGCAATTGAACAAATGGTCGCGCACATCGCCTTCGTAGCTGCCTAAGAATCCTTCGCATCCGTAACTAATATGGATTTCTTTGGCTTGGCGGGTACGTTTGATGAACTCTAACATTCCGCGGAACTCTTCGGGAGAGAGTTGCAGTTCGGCATCGTGTGCTGCCCGTCCTACGGGGAACACGGTGAACAGCCTCCAGCGTTTCAGCCCGATACCGATGAGGTATTGCTTCAGTTCTTCCAGGTAAGCGTAGTTGTGCTTGTTGACGCAAGTCACTACATCGAACACGAATCCGGGCAGGGCAGCTAACATACGGATTGCTGCCGTGGCACGGTCGAAGCTTTGCGGATGCCCGCGCATCCAGTTATGCTCTTCCTTGAACCCGTCCAAGCTGACGGTAGCCGTGTGCATGCCTGCCCGTAGCAGCCTTTCCAGCCGTTCGGGAGTGAGATACAATCCGTTGGTTACCATTCCCCAAGGGAATCCTTTTTCGTAGATTGCCCGTCCGCAGTCTTCCAAGTCTTCGCGCACCAAGGGCTCGCCTCCGGTCAGGATGACGAATACTTTGTGCGGGTCGGTATGGGCAGCTATGTTGTCGAGCACCTGCAAGAAATCTTCTTTCGGCATATCCTGATAGCCGGCTATTTTCTTACAGTCGCTTCCGCAATGGCGGCAGTGCAGGTTGCATCGCAAAGTGCATTCCCAAAACAATTGCCGCAGCGGATGCGCCGCAATCAGGTTGTCGGTCAGTTTGCGGTTGATTTCCAGCCCCAACCGTTTCCGTAGTGTGAGTGAATCTTTCATAGATTTCATCGTTTTCTTAGTAAATGCGGAACGGAGCGGAATACTGCATGAATCATCACATAAGTAAGTGTATAAAATAAATGGCATCATGAAAAGTGCAGATTCACGCAGATTGAATGAAGTATAATCCGCATTCCAATGAAGATACCTTCATCTGCCATCGAAGGTATCTTCACCGCTTCACGAAGATACCTTCGTAGGGCGATGAAGGTATCTTCATAAAAACAGGGGTAAAAATAGTTTTGAATTGCTACAAAAGTTTTTTCCCTGCTTGATGTATCTGTTTTTTATTTACTTCCAGTTCTAAGACACAGATGACATTACTTTATTGGATATTTTGAAACGATACTCTGAGCGGCTTGCGGTTATGTATTTGTTCTTTTGAAGAGGTGGCTCTCAATGTAATACATCTAAAAGACAGTGGGAATAGTTTGAGATACAGGTGTTAGCTGGATAATACGATGGCTCGTACATGAGAAAAGCATTTGGCTTTCAAGTCATCGGGAGCAATTAGGAATGCTAATACGCCGCAATCCATGAAGTTCAGGTTGAAGTCCGTGCCTTCGAAAGAGTCCACTTGCAGCAGAATTTGCCAGTCTTCGTAAGGTGGATCCCAAGTTTCCCATTCCCGATGGACGGGCGGGGCGAACAAGGCGTGTTCATCAAGGTATTCTTCTTTTATTGTGTGGGTGAAGCCGATGCTTAGTCCGGCAAGAGCGAGCGATTCGCCGTCCTTGTCTTCAAGGATGGCTTCTTTAAACGTGTAGGAATGCGTGTCGGGGAAATAGAGTACCTGCACATCGTCTTCCGCGCTGATACAACTTCCAATGTACGTCACGTCGTCATCATAGCTTAAGTAGCATTCTATCTTCGCGAAGAAAGCCAATAGTCCTTTGTGAGGAAGCCGGTTTTCCGTATCATAAGGAGCCACCTCCTGAAGGTTTATTTGGCAAATGAAAACATACGGACGGATGGCTCCGTTGCAGTCGGTGTAAGTGGGATAGTCGAATCCTTGGGGCAGGTCGGGATTCCCCCAAAAGCGGGAAGCGCATGGAGGAACAGGAGTATTCGGTTCTGATAATTTCAGGTAAATGGGTCGTATCATCGTAATTGCTATGTTTTGTGTTGTCTTGAAGCTGTAATTGGAATGGCCGCGCACGAAGATTTGGCTTTAAAAGCCTAACCTCCGGAACTCGCTTTCAAAATTCGGAGTGAACACGCCTGTGCCCAAGGCGTTGCGGATGTCTTCTAAGGTCCAGAAGCGTCCGCCGTCTAATTCTTCGCTGGGAGTGATTGTGCCGTCGTAGGTCGTGCGATGGCTGAATACCAGTTCCTTCTCGCGGTCGGATTCGAATACATAATGAGTCAATGCTTGAGGCGTGAAGCCGGTGATGCCCAATTCTTCGCGGGCTTCGCGTCTTAATGCCATTTCCACGCTTTCGCCCAAGTCGATATGTCCGCCTACCGAGGTGTCCCATTTGCCCGGCTGTATGTCTTTCCACTCGGGACGCTTTTGCAGGAACAGTTCTCCTTGGCTATTGAATACGTGCAGGTGGACTACCGGATGCAGTAATTTGCTTCCGTTATGGCATTCGCCCCGTGTCGCCGCTCCGGTGATATTGCCTTCCTCATCTACGATGGGGAACATTTCTTTGTTGTTGTCGCTTGTCATGTTCTGTATCTTTTTCAATGCCGCAAATATACGGATTTTCATCTGATTTATCCGATGTTTCCGGATGAATTATCAGGATGTCTTCGCGGTAAGCTACCTGATTCAGGGATTTGTTTCAATCAGCTGAAGAACTCGTATCGGGGGAAGAATACTTCGGCTGGTGATATGGAGCGGTTGGCTACCGTCAAGTTAGAAGTGCAACTCCGCCACCGCCTTCCTCCGTCCTTGGAGCGTAGCGGAAAGGGCGGAGGAAGGCGGTGGTAGCCTGGCAACGGGTCATCCGGCAATACAAAATAAAAAAGGGAGACCGCCGTC
>CASFRN010000004.1 GCA_949296855.1 uncultured Bacteroides sp.
CATCGAAGCATCGGGTGTAAAAGAGATATGCGAAGATGGAGTCCCGTCATCTGTGTCTATCAACTTAAATGTCCCTAACCCCTTTACCCTGACATACTTGTCTCTAGCCAATGCATCTCCCACCAAGGTGAAGAACGCCTTGACAAACGTATTTACATCCCCCTGTTCCATTTGGTTGCGCCGCGCCAACAACCCTACCAATTCCTGTAAAGTGCATCTTTCATTCATCGTGTTCCCCAGACATTCTTTTCAGTTTTTCTTCCCATACAAAAGACGGACGGAAATTCAGGACAAGCTTCGGGGGAACTAGAAAACGCTGTTTTGTCAACGGATTAACCGCCACGTGTTCCGGTTCCTTCTTTACTTCAAATGCACCAAACCCTTCAATGTCCAACGACCTTCCTTCCTGCAGCTGCGCGCTTACCGCATCTGTCAATGAGGCAAGCAAACGAAACGTGTCTTCGTATGTATAGCCCACGCGTCCTGAAAGCTCCTCTATTAATTCCTTATTGTTCATACCAGTCTCGCATACAAATCAAAATCATCAGCGTCTTCTATCTTCACCCGGTGAAAGGAGCCGGTACGCATCCCCCTCTCACTTTTCACCAAAACTTCAGGATCCACTTCAGGCGAGTCAAATTCGGTACGCCCTACATAGTATTCACCTTCCTTACGGTCGATAATGATGCGGAACTCCTTGCCTATCTTAGCGTGGCTTAGTTCACTTGATATCTCTTGCTGTATCGCCATCAGTTCATCCAAACGCCGTTGCTTCACTTCGGACGGCACATCGTCCTCATAATGACAAGCAGAATAAGTTCCTTCTTCTTCCGAATAAGCAAACGCACCCATACGGTCGAAACGGGCATAGCGGACGAATTCTTTCAATTCCTCGAAGTCTTCTTCCGTCTCGCCGGGAAAGCCTACCATCAAAGTAGTACGCAAAGCGATACCCGGCACTTCGCGGCGGAACCGCTCGACCAGCGCATAGGTTTCTTCCTTTGTAACATGGCGGCGCATCCGCTCTAGCATATTGTCGCTGACGTGCTGCAAGGCAATATCCATATACTTGCACACATTATCGTGTTCACGCATCACGCGAAACAAGTCTTCCGGGAAATGAGCAGGATAGGCGTAATGCAAACGAACCCACTCCACGCCTGGTATTTCTGCCAACCGCTCTATCAATTCAGGCAACATCTGTTTCTTGTACAAGTCAACCCCGTAGTAAGTTAACTCTTGCGCAATGACCTGAAACTCTTTCACACCTTGCCCCACCAGCCGGCGCACTTCCTCCAGAATATCCTCCACCGGACGCGAAACATGCTTCCCGGTAATGATAGGGATAGCACAATAAGCACACTTGCGGTCGCATCCTTCCGATATCTTCAAATAAGCGTAATGCTTAGGAGTGGTAAGATGACGCTCCAACGAAAGTTCAGGATGCCACGCTTTTCCTAAATCGGTTACCAAAGCGTCCCAATCGAACTTGCCGTAAAACTTGTCCACTTGCGGAATCTCCACTTCAAGGTCGTTCAGGTAACGTTCCGAAAGGCATCCCATTACATATAATTTTTTTAACCTGCCTTCTTCCTTCGCCTGGCAAAACTCTAAAATCATATTAATGGATTCTTCTTTAGCGTCGCCAATGAAACCGCACGTATTGATGACAGCTATTTCACCTTGCGGATTCCCGCTATCGTGTGTCACCCGGTAGCCCTCCGCCTCAAGCTGCCGCATTAATTTCTCCGAATCAACCAAGTTCTTCGAGCAACCCAAGGTAATGATGTCTATGGTATTCTTTCTCATTTGCTACCCGATGTTCCAAATAATGAACCTACAAATTCACGACGCCGGAATACTTGCAAATCTTCCATGCCTTCGCCCAGTCCGATATATTTCACAGGTATCTTAAACTGGTCGGAAATGCCAATAACGACACCTCCTTTAGCGGTACCGTCCAGCTTGGTGACAGCCATAGCGTTTACTTCCGTAGCCAGCGTAAACTGTTTCGCCTGCTCGAAAGCGTTTTGTCCGGTCGAGCCGTCAAGCACCAACAGCACTTCATGCGGAGCGTCAGGCACGACTTTCTTCATCACGTTCTTGATTTTTGTCAATTCATTCATCAAGCCGACTTTATTATGCAGACGGCCTGCGGTATCTATAATCACCACATCGGCATGATTAGCAACAGCGGAACTGAGCGTATCAAACGCTACCGAAGCCGGGTCAGACCCCATCTTTTGCTTCACTACAGGTACTCCTACCCGCTCGCCCCATATCACAAGCTGTTCTACCGCAGCGGCACGGAAAGTATCGGCAGCCCCTAAATAGACCGATTTGCCGGCTTTTTTGAACTGATACGCCAACTTGCCTATCGTAGTGGTTTTCCCTACCCCGTTCACGCCTACCACCATGATGACGTAGGGCGATTTGCCGTCAGGGATATCAAATTCAGCAGCGTCTACCGTATTGTTTTCGGTCAGCAAGGCAGCGATTTCCTCACGCAAAATATTATTCAATTCTTCCGTATTGATATATTTGTCTTGCGCCACACGTTTTTCGACACGTCGAATGATTTTAAGCGTCGTCTCTACCCCTACATCCGAAGTGATGAGCACTTCCTCCAAATTGTCCAACACCTCGTCGTCCACCTTCGACTTTCCGGCTACGGCACGGGCTATCTTGCTGAATACACTTTGTTTAGTCTTCGACAAGCCTTTATCCAGCGTTTCTTTCTTTTCCTTCGAAAAAAAACTAAAAATTCCCATACGATTTATGTTTTATGTATCTGATTCTTTTATTGACTGCGACTTTCTTGTGCAAATATACGAATTTCTCCGCAATAAACCAAAAAGCCCTTTCCATCATAAAACGGAAAGGGCTTCTTTGTGTCCGATATAAAGACAATACGGCTTATTTCTTGAAGAAATCTTGCACTTTTTCATTAGGAACCATTTCTTCATCAAAGACATAAGCACCGGTTTTCGGCGACTTAACCATCTTGATAACCTTTGTGTAAGAACGTCCTTCTTTACCTGTCTGAAGGGTTGCGACTGTTTTCTTTGCCATGGTCTCTTATTATTTAATTTCTTTATGTACTGTTACTCTTTTCAATATAGGATTGTATTTTTTCAATTCCAATCTCTCCGGGGTATTCTTTCTGTTCTTAGTAGTGACATAACGGGAAGTGCCCGGCATACCGCTATCTTTCATCTCAGTGCATTCCAAAATCACTTGCACTCTGTTGCCTTTCGCTTTCTTAGCCATTGTCTCGTTCTCCTTTTAATTAACCAACGATTTTGATAGTTTTCCAATCACAATAACCTTTAGCCACCGCCTCGTTCAGCGCGGCGTCCAAACCTTTCTTATTAATAATTCTTAAGCCGTTAGCACTAATCTTCAGGCTAATCCAGCAATCTTGTTCTACATAGTAGAATTTTTTAGTAAACAAGTTCACCTCGAACGTCCTTTTAGTTCTTCTCTTAGAGTGTGAAACATTGTTGCCAACCATGGCTCTTTTTCCGGTAATTTGACAAATTTTTGACATTTCTATCTTAGTTTTATAGTTTTATTTCTACGCTCCTTAAAACGGAGTGCAAAGTAAGAGATTTTATTTCAAATACGCAAATTTTCCGCAATAAATTGTCTTTTTATTGCTCATTTTCTTGATTTTGACAAACTGAAAGCAATAATTGGAGCACATTTTTAGTGGCCGACTGGATGTTTTTCTCGCGCCCTTCGTCTTCTGTCAGTTTCAGAGTCAGTATGCGGTCTTTACTGCCTGCGGCAAGCCAAATCGTGCCGACGGGTTTCTCGTGAGTACCTCCTCCAGGACCCGCAATACCCGAAGTGGCCATGGCATAATCTGTACCGAAAGTTTCGATGGCACCCTTTACCATTTCCGTCACTGTTTCTTCGCTTACCGCACCGCAAGCTTCCAATGTTTCTGCTTTCACGTGCAACAGGTTCTGCTTCACTTCATCGGCATAAGCCACTATCCCTCCTTTATAAAAGCGGGAACTTCCCGGTATCGCGGTAATGATAGCCGCTACATTCCCGGCCGTACAACTCTCAGCCGTAGCCAGCGTAAAGCCTTCTCTCCAGAACATCTCACTTATTTCCTTGCTCAGTTTCTTCGTTTCTACTGACATACTCTATTTCGTTTTAATTGGTTAATATTCAGATTTCCTTATTTCAGTGTCACCCGCGAATATGCCGGCTTATCAATCGTGCAAAAATCCTTATCCATATATTTATAATAACCCGTGATAGCAATCATCGCCGCATTATCTGTAGTATAGCCGAACTTAGGTATGTAGATTTTCCATCCATAGCGCGCCGCATGCTCACGGAACGCGTTACGTAAACCGTTGTTGGCCGATACTCCTCCGGCTACCGCCACTTCACGGATGCCCGTATCCTTCACCACCCGGCGCAACTTATCCATCAGAATGTCTACAATCGTTTTCTCCAGCGAAGCGGCAAGGTCGTTTTTATGATGTTCAACGAAGTCGGGGTCATCTTTCAGCCAATCGCGCAACGAATACAGGAACGATGTCTTTAGCCCGCTGAAACTATAATCATAGCCAGCTATATGAGGTTTGCTGAATGTAAACGCTCCGGGATTGCCCTGACGAGCCAATCTGTCAATAATCGGCCCGCCCGGATACCCCAGTTCCATTACTTTCGAACACTTGTCGATAGCCTCGCCTGCCGCGTCGTCAATGGTCTGCCCCAACACTTGCATATCATTGTAAGCATTTACACGGATAATCTGTGAATTTCCCCCCGACACCAGCAGGCAAATAAACGGGAACTCTGGCTGGCCGGCATCTGATTCCGACTCCTTTATGAAATGTGCCAACACATGCCCTTGCAAGTGATTGACATCAACCAAAGGAATGCCTAACGACAAAGCCAACCCTTTGGCAAAAGATACACCTACCAACAACGACCCCATCAGTCCCGGGCCGCGCGTAAAGGCGACGGCACTTAATTGTTCCTTTTCCACTCCCGCACGCTTCAACGCCTCGTGCACTACCGGCACAATATTCTGCTGATGGGCGCGCGAAGCCAGTTCCGGCACCACGCCTCCATACGCCTCGTGCACAGCCTGGCTGGCTATCACGCTCGACAGCAGCACCCCGTTCCGGATGACTGCCGCCGACGTATCATCGCACGAAGATTCTATCCCTAATATAATAATGTCTTTCTTTTCCATAAAACAATGTTTCATTAACCTCAATACGTCAAAATCTCCAACCCATTGTCGGTCATCACATAAGTGTGTTCCCATTGTGCCGAGGGCAACTCGTCTTCAGTCACCACCGTCCAGCCGTCCTCTTCGTCGACAAACACTTCCCATGTGCCCATATTTATCATCGGCTCTATGGTAAACACCATGCCCGGCACCAGCAACATCCCCGTGCCTTTACGCCCGTAGTGCAACACGTCGGGCTCTTCGTGAAACTCCAGCCCTACCCCGTGACCACACAAGTCGCGCACGACAGAAAAGCCGTTTTTCTTAGCGTGCTTCTCAATGGCATGGCCGATATCCCCAACAAAACCGAAAGGCAGCGCCGCATCCGCGCCGATATCCATACACTCACGTGCCACCTGCACAAGCTTTTCCTTCTCCGGGGTTGCTTTCCCGATAATAAACATACGCGAAGCGTCTGCATAATACCCGTCAAGGATTGTAGTGCAATCCACATTGACAATATCGCCCTCTTCCAATATTTCTTCTTCGGAAGGGATGCCGTGACACACCACTTCGTTTATGGATGTACAGACACTTTTGGGAAAACCTTCATAACCTAAGCAAGCGGGTATGCCGCCATGGCTTACCGTATAGTCGTAAACAATCTTGTCAATATCGGCCGTACTCATGCCTTCGCGGATTTTCCCAGCCACTTGGTCCAATACAGCCGTATTCAATAATCCGCTACGGCGGATGCCTTCTATCTGATCAGGAGTCTTTATCAGCTCACGGGTGGGAACCACGTGTCCTTTATTTTGGTAATAAAGGACTTTCTTATCCAGTTCCGTCAGTTCTGCCCCTTTCGGGATTCTCCAACTCAGCCTCTTTCTTTTCACCATATCTTCGATACTTATTTAAAACCTACTGCAAAGGTAACAGAAATTTCGGAAAATGACTCAAAAACCGTTTCTAAAACAACGGTTCAAAGTTTCACGGAACTGCACTTTTTACTCCACCAGTTCATAGCTGCTTACCTGTATCGGCATATCCAAGTTGTGAAGGACTTTCTCCAGCATGATGCCTTCCAGGTTATCATACTCGTAACCGAAGGTGGCACGGATGCCCTGCAGAATGAATTGCGTAGCGCGGTCGAGCGCGATGGGAAGGCTGTCGCCCTGCATCAGCGAACCGGTAATAACACTGGTAAACGTATCGCCTGTGCCCGGATAGTGGGCAGGCAAATAAGGGCAGGTCACCTTCCAGTAACGCCCTCCGAAACGATTATAAGCATAAACAGAAGTAGAATGCGGGTCATCATGCACCGGCACACTGGTCACGATGACAATGCTCGGCCCCTTATCAGATAACGCTTTAAGCGCTGCTTTTAAATCGGTGTCGTTCAACCGGTCTTGAAAAGGCATATCGAGCAGACGGAACAATTCAGTCATATTGGGTGTGATTATGTCTGCCAAACAAATCAGCTTCTTCATCTCGGTCACCATTTCTTCGGTCATGCCTTTATAAAGGCTGCCATTGTCGCCCATCACGGGATCCACCACCACCAAATCGGTAGAACGGCGGAATTTCCGGATAAAGTCTTCTACAATCTGTGCCTGGCGGGGCGAGCCTAAATAGCCCGAATAAAAAGCGTCGAAACGGCAATCTAATTGTTCCCACTTGTCGATGACACGTTTCATCTCGTCGGTCAAATCGAGGAAAGAATAAATGGGATACTGGGTATGATTAGACAAGATAGCGGTAGGGAGCGGGCATACCTGAAACCCCATCGAGGACAGAATTGGGATAACCGCCATCAACGATACCCGCCCTACGCCCGAAAGGTCGTGTATGGCCACCACTTTCTTGCTTCGGTTATGGAAAAGCCGTTCACACGGAGGGTTTGCCGACCCGGTACGGGCAACTGTCTTTTTCCGTTTGTATTTGCTCTCTTTCTCCCAAGCCGCCTTCCGTGCCTGATACGACTCGAATTGTTTTTCGATATAGTTGTCTGCCATTTAAATTGAATATTGAAAGTTCAACGTTGTCTTGCTGCAAAGGACGTTACTTTTTACGGAACAAACAAACTTTTCCCACTCTAATTTACATATTCCAACTATTTGAACCATCTTGTACCGACATAACGGAAGATGCGTTTTGTAATCCTCATCGAAGGCAAACGGATGGAGCAGCCAAACGGATAGGGTCTTAACAGAAGATAGAAAAGACCGGAATGGGAAAAATGCCGCAGAAGCGACAGACACTTGCGAGACCTTTCCGACAGTCAATCGTCTTTTTTGCAAGATTAATAATCTTCATGCTGTAAGATTAATAACCCTCACGCTGCAAGGTTAATAATCTTCATGCCGTAAGATTAATAATCTTACAGCAGATGCAGAGTTGCATTACCCCGACGGAAGATTCTGTTGTAACCCGCCCCAGATAAGAAGAAATCATCCGGAAAAGAGAGACTCCGTTATAAGAGCCTGTTTAAATTTTCCGATAAAGTTGTATTATCAGGTCTCTTTTGAGTTTGTTTCCGAGGATGTTTTCCCGATTTTATGCGTCAGATAGCCCGCTATCCTCCTTAATATAATCAGAAAAACATCCTCGGAAACAATCCTCAAAATAAACCTGAGCAAAATTTAAACAGGCTCTAAGTTTCATGAGACCTACATTCAACAAGCCGGACAAACAAATTAAATTATGACGATAGCACCATTGCTATTCCGCATACTGCGGAAGAAGCAAACGTCAATCAGTGCCGCAGGAGCATAAATGTAAGAAGCACGAGCACACAAAACAATACTATGCCAAAATCATGTACATTTTGTGTATTCGTGCTTCTCTTTTTTTAGAAACGCAGCCTTTTTCATGCCACTGCGTTCTTCCCGTTTCTTATTGTACGGCTACCCGATAGATAGCAAAAGTCTGTGCGCCAACTTTGGCCTGCAGTGTCTTGCCGTTTACCGATACTTTGCTTTCCTTCGGAACAATCAAGTTCGGATTGTCCAATGAATTTTCGGCATCGGGATTATCCGAATGGAAAAGAATGCAATCGGCTTCGGATGCCAATGCTTTCTTTTTCAATCCGTCGAACTCTACGGTTACGGGCTGAGCCTTATCGGATACATTCACAATCTTGATGATGTAACTTTTGGCAGGTTCATCCCATACGGCACTGGCAAACAAACCGTTCTGGTCGGGCTGTCCGCTTACAGCTTTGTCGTCCATCAACAAAGGAACGACCTGCGTACCTTTGTTATGGCCGTACAAATACTGCACATGCCAACTGCAAGAACGTACGCTACGCAAGTTGTCGAACCAAATCAGGTCGGGACGCCATTGCCAGCCTTCTACGTGAGCCAACAGCGGAGCGTAGGTAGCCATGTGTACCACGTCGGCATTGCGTTCCACTCCGGTCAAGAAAGCGGCTTCAAGCAAAGAAGCATGGAAATGGTTCCATTTCTTTCCCTTTCCATGACAAGCGTATTCGCCGGCAAACACTTTCGGACCCTTACGGTCGTAGTTGTCGTAACGGTTACCCGATTTCAAGAACCAGTCTTCCGGACGATAGAAGTGTTCGTCAACCAAATCAACTTTCAGCTTCTTCATTTCAGGCCACAAATAATCGAAGTCTTCACCTTCCGAATTCGGACCAGACGAACCGATAATCTTCATGTCAGGATATGCTTTGCGAATTGCGTCGACAAAGAACTTCAAGCGTTCAGGATATAGAGAAGCCCATTGTTCATTACCTACACCGATAAACTTCAAGCCGAATGGCGCAGGATGTCCCATCTCGGCACGCAGTTTTCCCCACTTGGTCGATTCGTCGCCATTAGCGAACTCAATCAAATCGAGCGCATCTTGAATGTAACTGTCCAACTGGTCTACTGGCACATGGGCTTTGGGATCCTCATTCTGATACTGACAAGCCAAGCCCACATTAACAATCGGGAGCGGTTCGGCACCCATATCCTCAGCCAACAAGAAAAGCTCATAGAATCCCATGCCGTAAGTCTGATGGTAATCGGGGAAATAACGGTGAGGGAAAGTGTATTCCCAACGGTTCTCATTCAACGGACGGTTTTCTACTGGACCTACCGAATTCTTCCATTGGTAACGGGTAGCCAAGTCGGTACCTTCGACAATACAACCACCAGGGAAACGGAACACACCCGGTTTCGTATCGACTAACGCCTGCACGAGGTCTTTACGCAAACCGTTTTCGCGGCCTTTCCATGTATCTACGGGGAAAAGAGAAATGTGCTCTAAATCCACATCGCCGCCCGAAGCCAAGAAGATACGCAAATGTGCCTTGGCAAAAGTCTGGGGAGCGGTAAGCGTCAGTTCGTACTTCTTCCAATCGGCAGAGTTTATGGCGATTTCGCCTGAAACCATCACCTGAGTCTCACCCATTGATGCCGGATCGATTAATTCCACCAATATTTTCTGCCCGTTTCCTTTGGCCCAAACGCTGAAGCGGTATTTTTCGTTTGCTTTCAGTCCGATACCGAAGAACCCTTCGTTTTCCAATCCTGTACGCTTATGCGGATGTCCCGGATTCGAAAGACGCACATAATGCGGATTACGTTCGAACGGCCCGCCGTCCAATACGGCCACCTTGCCGAATGTCTTCCAGCCTTGCAAACGGTTAGGGAATTCAAACGAACGGTTCTTTACCAATTCGGCATACAAACCTCCGTCAGCGCCATAGTTGATGTCCTCAAAGAAATGGCCATACATTGTAGGCTGTATCTCAGCGCCCAGTTTGTTTGCTTTGAGCACCATGCGATTCGCTTCTTGCGCCGACACCCCTGCGCAGCAGCAAGCTGCCATAGCCAGACTAAAAAGTGTTGATTTATTCATAGTTTATCAATTGATTTCGAGTGTAACAATAGACATAGCAGGCAATTTAACCAACAGGCCGCCTTTTTGTATCTTCACGTCTTTAAATTCAGCAGCAGCGACTTTGTTGGGGTTTTCGAACGTGTTATAGTCATCGATGTTATTCGTTGTCAGAATGCGTCCGGTCACTTGCTTTCCTTGGAAGCCTTTCAAGTTAACGGTTACTTCCGCCGCTTCTTCCAAGCTGATGTTCGACAAAGAAACATGAATCTTGCCGTCTTTATCACGAGAAGCGGTCGTGCTGACCATAGGTACGTTACGTCCGTCGCGTACATTCTTATATTGGCATTGTAAATCAAACGGCAAGAACGTAGCGTCTTGGTGTACGTTATACATTTCGAACACATGATAAGTCGGAGTCAAGACCATCTTATCGTCTTTCGTTAAAATCATCGACTGTAACACGTTTGCCACCTGCGCGATGTTGGTCATCTTCACGCGGTCAGTATATCTATGGAAAATATCAAGCGACAACGAAGCCACAAAAGCATCACGCATCGTGTTTTGTTGATACAAGTGACCCGGAACAGTACCAGGCTCTTCATCCCACCAAGTGCCCCACTCGTCTACGATAAGGGCAATCTGCTTATTCGGATCGTAACGGTCCATAATTGCAATATGACGTTTCAGTACGTCTTCTATCTCACGGCATTTACCCATCGTCCAATAATAATCATCAGTGGTAAATTTCGTGGCAGAACCTTTGCTTCCTGTCCATCCGGGCACTGTGTAATAGTGCAAAGAGACGCCGTTCATGCGATGACCCACATTCTGCATCAACACCTCAGTCCAATTATAATCATAATCACTGGCGCCGCTGGCAATTTTATACAAAACATTCCCGTCATAATTGCGGCAATAAGTAGAATAACGGCGGTAAAGGTCGGCATAATATTCGGGACGCATATTTCCGCCACACCCCCAGCTTTCGTTTCCGACACCGAAATATTTCACTTTCCAAGGCTTTTCGCGTCCGTTTTCTTTACGCAGTTTAGCCATGGGGCTTCCTTGTTCAGATGTCATATATTCTACCCATTTAGCCATTTCTTCCACGCTTCCGCTACCTACATTGCCACTGATGTAAGGCTCGCAGCCCAAGAGTTCACACAGATTCAAGAACTCGTGTGTACCAAAGCTGTTATCTTCTACAGTTCCTCCCCAGTTGTTGTTTACCATCTTCGGACGATTCTCCTTAGGCCCGATTCCGTCCATCCAGTGATATTCATCGGCAAAACAACCGCCCGGCCAACGCATAACGGGCACTTTCAATTTCTTCAACGCTTCGAGTACATCGTTGCGATATCCTTGTGTATTAGGTATAGGGGAATCTTCGCCAACCCACAAACCACCATAAATGCAGGTGCCCAAATGTTCAGCAAACTGACCATATATTTCTTTGGGGATAATTTGTTTACCTTGGTCTACATGAACCGTAACCGTCGCTTGTTGTTGTGCCGAAACGGCAAGGCCGACGCTGAGCATCAAGCCGCTAATCAATAACTTGTGTTTCATTTTTTTATTTAATTAATAATTAACAATCAAATAATCGGCAACGAATCATAAACGACGGGAAATACTCACAAAGTAACCCCGCCGGTCATGATTCATCGTCTATTATTCGCTCTTCTTACATTTTACTGCCATTTCTTCGATAGGCAATCCAGCTTTATAATTTTCAATGTAAGCATTAAATCCAGCCACATCTTTTTCATCAGGCGTGATTTCTACACCTGTATTACCTGCAAAAACTTGCTCATCGAGATAATCGGCAAGTGACAGTTGCTTTTCATTATTTACCAAATAGGCACCCAGCAAAGCGATACCCCAAGCACCGCCTTCTCCGGCTGTTTCCATTACCGAAATAGGAGAATTGAGGGCAGCCGCCAAAATACGTTGCCCCACCCCTTTTGTCTTGAATAATCCGCCGTGACCTGTGATGCGGTCTACCTTAATCTTTTCTTCTTTGAAAAGAATATCATTGCCTATCTTCAGCACAGCTACCGATGCGTACAAATTGGCACGCATAAAGTTTGCAAGGTTAAACTTGTCATTAGCCGAACGTACCACCATCGGCCGTCCTTCGGCAAGTTTGGTCACCGGTTCACCCGAAATGTAATTATAAGCGATTAATCCGCCGCAATCAGCATCGCCGTCAAGGGCATGATTATACAACTTACCAAACACTTCGTTCATGTCTACCGGCACTCCCAACAGTTCTTGGTACTCTTTAAAAAGATTCACCCACGCGTTAAGGTCGGACGTACAATTATTACAATGTACCATCGCTACCGGACTTCCATCGGGAGTGGTCACCATATCAATCACTTCATACGGCTTCGACAAATCCTTCTCCAAAACAATCATCGAGAAAGATGAAGTACCGGCCGATACATTACCTGTACGTTGCTTCACGGCATTCGTTGCCACCATGCCTGTACCAGCGTCTCCTTCAGGAGGACAAAGAGGTATACCTGCTTTCAAACGACCCGACACATCCAATTTCTTAGCGCCTTCAGGAGTAAGGAAGCCTGCATTTTCTCCTGCAGACAACACTTTAGGCAGAATATCGGTCAACTTCCAGGAAAATCCTTTCGGGGCAATCATCTTATCGAATTTCTCGACCATCGCAACCGAGTAATTCTTCGTATCGGGGTCAATAGGCAACATTCCCGATGCGTCGCCGATACCCAAAACCTTCTTCCCGGTCAGTTGCCAATGAACATAACCTGCAAGAGTAGTCAGGTAAGCGATGTCTTTCACATGTGGTTCGCCATTCAAAATAGCCTGATACAAATGAGATATGCTCCAACGTAGAGGAATGTTGTACACAAAAGCCTCCGACAATGCAGCCGCGGCAATACCTGTATTTGTATTACGCCAAGTGCGGAAGGGAACCAGGATTTCTTCCTTATCGTTGAATGCCATATAGCCGTGCATCATCGCACTGATACCGATTGCAGCCAATGACTCTATCTCGGTATCATATTGTTTCTTTACATCGGCGCAAAGGTCTGCGTAACAATCCTGCAAACCCGCCCAAATAGCATCGATGCTATAAGTCCAAAGTCCGTCAATCAGTTGGTTTTCCCAAACATGGCTTCCCTGAGCGACCGGTTTATTTTCCGGATCAATCAACACCGCTTTAATACGGGTTGAACCGAATTCAATGCCTAAAATAGCCTTACCTGATTCTATAATCGATTTTGTGTTTGTATCCATGGTCATTAGTTTTCTTTTAAGTTTTTAAAACCGACGCAAATTGACGCGGATTAACGCAGATTCTTATCTCTTTACCAATCCGCGGAAACCTGCGCGTCAATCTGCGTTTCACATTCAATATCAGCAAAGTGCCTTGTTCAGCATATAGTAAACTTCATTCATGCGCAGTTCTTTCTTGAAGTCGCTGATGTTGGTATCTTTATTGATATGTACCATTTCAATGCCTGCAATTTCAGCATAATCTTCCCAATATTCGGCTGTCAGGTCGTATGAGAAACAAGAGTGATGTGTACCACCTGCCAAAATCCATGCGCCTGCGCCTACTTCGAAGTTAGGCTGCGGAATCCACAATGCAGAAGCTACCGGCAATTTAGGCAGCGGTTTCGGCTCAATGCACTCTACATCGTTTACAATCAAGCGGAAGCGGTTGCCCAAGTCTACAACTGTAGCTGTACAGCCCGCACCGGTCTTGCTGGTAAATACCAAACGTGCAGTCTGGCTCTTGCGGACACCAATGCCAAGGAAGTGAACTTCCAAACGAGGTTTCTTAGCGGCAATCAACGGACATACTTCCAACATGTGAGCCTGCAGGATGGCACTGTTTTCACCATCGAAGTTCAATGTATAGTCTTCCAAGAATGAGCAGCCGTTAGGCAAGCCTTGGTTCATTACCCATACCGAACGGTAAAGAGCCGCCGATTTCCAGTCGCCTTCCGCGCCGAATCCGTAACCTTCCGCCATCAAACGTTGAGATGCGAGTCCCGGTATCTGGTCGAAATAGCTTCCATCTGTCTGACCTAAATCATCAAAGTTAGTAGTAAAGCCTTTTGCTCCTTTAGCCTTCAGGATAGCACGCAATGCCAATTCTGCTTTAGCCGAATTCCATACCTTTTGATATGCTTCAGTAGATTTGTCTTCCAATGCAGCATCGTGGTCGTATTCCTGGAAATAAGTCTGAACCAATGCATCTACATCTGCATCCTTCACTTGGCTATGGTATTCCATCAATTCACTTGCCGGGCAATAATCTACATGATAACCCATGCGTACTTCGGCTTCTACCTTATCACCATCGGTTACGGCTACGTTGTTCATCTGGTCGCCGAAACGGATGATTAACATATCCTGAGCATCTGCCCATGCTGCGCAAACACGCATCCAAACAGCAATCTTGCGCTGAGTTTCTTCGTCTTTCCAATAACCGACAACAACCTTACGGCGGATGCGCATACGGGTACAGATATGCCCGAATTCACGGTCGCCATGAGCCGATTGGTTCAAGTTCATGAAATCCATATCCATGGTATCCCAAGGAATTTCCTTGTTGTATTGAGTATGCAGGTGAAGCAACGGTTTCTTCAGTTGTTGCAAACCGTGAATCCACATTTTAGCAGGCGAGAATGTATGCATCCATGTGATAACACCGATACACTTTTCGTCGTTGTTGGCTGCCTTCATTACAGCTTCTACTTCTTTTGAAGAATTTGCTGTACCTTTATATACTACTTTCACCGGCAACTTTCCGCTGTTGTTCAGCCCAGCTACCATTTCGTTGCTATGTGCGTCTACTGCGATAACTGCATCGCCTCCGTACAGAAGCTGCGCTCCTGTTACGAACCATACTTCAAATTGATCAAATGTGTTCATAGTTGTTTGTTAATTAAAAATTGGTGTTATTTCATTATAATTCTCCGGATACAATTTTAAAGGACGTATGCTCACCTTTTTTTCTGTCCGTAATAAGCGTTTGGTCCATGCTTACGGCTAAAATGTTTTTCTACCAGTAACGGATTCATCGTCAAATGCGGATTAACAGCATAAGCGATGCTTGCCATCTTAGCCACCTGTTCCATTACGACCGCATTGTGTACCGCATCGTGAGCATCTTTACCCCATGCAAACGGACCGTGGTTTTTCACTAATACACCCGGTGTATGTACTGGATTCATGCCTTCAAAACGTTTCACGATGACGTTTCCCGTCTCTAATTCATATTCACCTTTCACTTCCTCTTCGGTCATATCGGCGGTACAAGGAATGGCTTCGTGGAAATAATCGGCATGTGTAGTGCCAATGTTCGGTATATCACATCCTGCTTGTGCCCATGCTGTAGCATAAGTAGAATGAGTATGCACCACCCCACCGATTTCCTTAAACGCTTTGTAAAGCGCTAAATGTGTAGGCGTATCGCTCGACGGACACAAGTCACCTTCTATGACATTACCGTCTAAGTCCACTACTACCATATCCGACGCTTTCATTTCGTCATACGAAACTCCACTGGGTTTAATAACGACCAAACCTTTTTCGCGGTCGATAGCCGACACATTCCCCCATGTGAAAATCACCAGTCCGTGTTTTACCAAATCAAGATTGGCATGAAACACCTTTTCCTTTAATTCTTCTAACATAATTCCTTATAATTTGAATCGCGGATCCTTCCGGTAAGCCTTCCCATTAAATTTATATAGAAAAGCCCCCCGGCGTGATCCTGTTTTATCTATTTTATCCGTTTTCTCAATATAGCCCATCTCGGCAATGCGCTTTCTGAAGTTCCGCTTGTCCATCGGTTCACCGTAAATGGCTTCGTACAAACTTTGCAATTGTGATAACGTAAACAATTTAGGGAGCAAATTAAATCCAATGGGAGCCGTTGAAGCTTTCTCCTTCATTACACGCCTCGCTTTCTCTACCATTTTATTATGGTCGAAAATCAAGTCAGGCATTTCATTGACATCTACCCAATAAGCATTATGCCGCAGCACCAGTTCGCGGTCGTACTCATTGATATTAATAAGTGCATAATACGCCAGTGAAATAACCCGTTCACCCGGGTCTCTGTCTATCTCACCGAAGGCACCGATATGTTCCATATATACATCCTTCAATCCTGTCAACTCGTAAAGCACACGTTTAGCGGCATCGTCTGCACTTTCATTTTCCTGGACGAAGCCTCCCATAAGCGACCATTGTCCTCTTGCCGGCTCGAAATCACGTTGAAGCAGCAACAAGCTCAGCCTCTCTCTCTCGAAACCAAAAATAATGCAGTCAATACCAACCAAAAATCTCGGATTATCCTTGTAATATGTTATCATACCGTTAAAACTTAGCTCATTTTCAATCAAAGACAGAAACGTAAATCCATTGTGTAATGAAAACTTTACGCCTCTGCATCCACAAACGCCTTATCTTCAAAACTTATTTTTCTACACCAAACTGGAAAATGCAGCGGCTTTGATAGGTATCACCCGGTTTCAAGATAACTGAAGGCCATTGCGGATTGTTAGGACTGTCAGGATAATGCTGCGTCTCTAAACATACCGAAGCACGTTGCGGATAAGCGATGCCTTTCTTCCCTTTTACCGTCCCATCAAGGAAATTACCTGTGTATACCTGAATACCAGGTTCATTTGTATAAACCGTCAATGTGATACCAGTTGTCGGGCTACTCAACTTAGCAGCAACCTGACTGATATCACCCTTGGTTTTCAGCACCCAATTATGGTCAAAGCCATTACCGTATTTCACTTGTTCGTTATCAAACTCTGTAACAGACGGAGCGATAGGTTTCGGCGTGTTAAAGTCAAAAGGAGTATCCTTTACCGCCATCATCTTGCCATTGGTCATATAGGTACTGTCTACAGGGGTAATGCTATCTGCAGCCACATACAATACCTGATCGGTACCCGGTTTCGAAGGATCGCCGTTCAAGTTAAAATACGAATGATTGGTCATGTTGATAACCGTTGACTTATCGGTTGTTGCATCATACTTGATATCAACGGCATTATCCGCAGTCAACGAATAAGTCACATGAGCGGTTACATTACCAGGGAAATTATTATCGCCGTCTGCCGAATTCATTGTCAAGACCAGTGTGCTATCGTTAAGCTGGTCGGCTTCGTACACTTGGTATTGCCATCCCGTCGGGCCGCCGTGCAGACAGTGTCCGAAATTGTTTACCGGCAACTGTATCAGCGTGCCGTCCACTTTCATCTGCCCCTTATTGATTCGATTAGCATATCGGCCGATAGACGCGCCAAAATCACTTGGAATATTCTGATAATCGGCAATGCTATCAAAACCTAACACCACATCGGTCATTGTCCCGTTTTTATCAGGCACCATCAACGAAACAATACGTCCGCCGAAATTGGTGATGCACACTTCCATCCCGTTATGGTTGGTCAACGTATACAACTTAGTTTGCTTAGTGCCGTCAATTGTCGCCTCAAAATTAACGGGATTCAATCCTGAAAGAGTCAACGCAGGTTTCTTTTCCTGCGTAGCGCAACCAGCCAATACGGCTAACGCCGCGCCCATACCTAAAATCGATTTAATGCTTTTCATGATTAATATAATTAAAAAATATTTAGCCAACTAATAACTGCTACCCCTCCAAACCTCCTCGTAAGGAAAGGTCCTTGACTATAAATAACCGGAAATTCTTTAAGTCCCTTCTCTTCGAAAAAGGACTTAAAGAACCCAGACTGTTTTTTATTTACCAGAAATACCAATAGAACGCAGCGCAGCAGGCTACAACGCCTAAAGTAGCGATAACATCCCATTTATTCCAACTTTCTTTAATGGATTTCTTATAATCACTCGTAAATGTAATGGCTTCCACTTGTTCTTTCGACGGAGCCGGAGTAAAGCAAGAGACAACCACCATCATAACAATAATGAAGATAAGCAACCAAATCTCGAATATCAACCAGTTTGTCTGCCAAAACCAAGTAGTGTATTCCCAAAATGCGCCGTCCATCACTTTTGTACCCGATTCGGTAACGACATTGGTCAGCAAACGTATCATGCCAATCAAGAAACCACCGATAAGACCCCATTCGCCTGCCTTAGGCGTAATCTTTTTCGAGAAAATACCAAGAGAGAACACAGCCACCATAGCTGGTGCAATAAGTGACTGGATATCTTGCAGATAAGAATAAAGGTTACCCATATTCATCATAATCGGCATCCATGCCAATCCTAAGATAACGACAACCACCGTGGCAAGACGACCTACAAATACGTAATGGCTTTCACTCATACCCTTCTTCATAGGTTTGTAGAAATCTTCGGTGAACAGAGTGGCACAACTATTGAAGAAAGCGGCCAAAGAAGCCACCAGCGCACAGACGAAACCGATAGTTACGATACCTTTCACACCTGCCGGCAAAATATTTTTCACCATCATGGCAAATGCGCCATCCGTATCATGTGTGTTAGTGATATCCATGACGATGCCGCTACCCGACTTCATCGAAAGCGCATAAGCCACCATACCAGGAATCAAGAACATAAAAATCGGCAACAACTTAAAGTAACCAGCCGCAATCGTACCACGACGCGCACGTTTCATTACTGTTGCATTATCTTCACCTTTTGTTTGTCCAAGCACACGTTGTACAATATGTTGGTCTGTACACCAATACCAAAAACCGATGATAGAGGCACCAAAGAACACCACATAGCCAGGGAACTTAGGATACATCGGGTCGGCCGGGTCTGTATGGAACATATGTGTAGTACCGAAACCGTCATGAGCCGCGTTACATACCGCCATCATCTGCGTCCAGCCATCGACTATGCTACCATCTCCAAGCATACTCAAGCCAAGGAACAGCACAAGGAATGAACCAATGATTAGAATAGGCGTCTGAATGGCAGACAACGTCATTACACCTTTCATACCTCCAAACACCGTAAACACCGCTGTTATAGCAATCAAGCCAATAGCACCGTACCAGAAAGGCAAACCCAACAGATACTCAAAGAAAATACCACCTGTGAAAGCCGTAACGGAGACTTTTGTCAAGATATAAGCGATTAAGGTAATAATGGAAAGCCATGAGCCCGTACGCTGCGTGTAGCGGAATTTCAGGAAATCGGGCATTGTGATGATTTTCCCCAACTTGTTATTCAACAACTGATAAAACGGAACGAACAACCATCCGAGAATAAGAATCATCCACCCTTGCATTTCCCAGTGTGCCATACCGACACCGTCTTTAGCGCCTGTCCCAGCCAATCCTACTAAGTGTTCCGAACCGATGTTCGCGGCGAAAATCGCCGCACCGATAATGTACCAAGGTTCACCTTTCCCAAAAAGGTAATCCTCACTGTTAGCCCCTTGCTGTTGCCGTTTGTCTTTTTGGATTGCGCGATACACTGCCCACGCAATCAGAATGACTCCGACGGCAAGAACCGCCCAATCGAGCCACACAAATTCACTTGAATTCCAATTCATAATTACGCTGTTTTTTTTAATGTTTATGTTTTCTGTTTATAATTAGATATCAAAGGTTACACAGGCCGCAAGGGCGGTCATTCATAATAGTGTACCGTTTACACTAATTCGACTGCAATATTACGAATTATTACGGAGTTATATTCACATACCGATGTGTTAGAAAACATATTTGGACGATTTTTATACTAAAATGTATTCTTTTGTCCACTTCGCTTGCTTATACATCATACTTTTCTCCCCACCCCTTATGAATGTCCGATTTTATTAATAAGGAATTAGTTTCACCCAAAAGCAAATGTTTTGCCATATATAAACAAGTGTTTTGCTATATATATTAAAAAAAGGAGGACAGAGCAACAAATAAACTTCCTGCCCAACGTGAAAGCTTGTTTGAGACCGCCCCTGTTTCATCTCATCCATTTTAAACATGAGTTAACCAATGTACTACTGAAAGGTGAAAAATCTGTTTCCGGCAATCTTTCTTTTTGCCTCCGTCCTCAAACCATAACAAGAAAATCACCCGTGACGACAACGCAACCGAATATGAAGCCAAACGATTCGGAAACATCCAGGAGCAACTAAGAATACCGTTACACATTCCTTTGCCCATCACTACCTGACACCTCACCCACTGCTTCATCAACTTCATCTGTTTTTAAAGAAAAGCGTCGCACACGAAAAGCCTCACATGAAATATAAAAAAACGTGATAAAGAATATATTGTCAAAATTTCACTTGCCTGTTTTCAAAAAATATTATATCTTTGCAAAGATTTTATACGCACTTGTCATAAACAACAGTGCAAGGATGTATCATTTACTAACCATTAACTGATAACTGACATGCTTATCGCCGTAGATTTTGACGGAACAATTGTGGAACATAAGTATCCTGCCATCGGAGCGGAGATACCCTTTGCCATTGAGACTTTGAAAAAGCTGACAGCCGAACGGCACAAGCTAATCTTATGGAGTGTGCGCGAAGGGAAGTTATTAGATGAAGCGGTAGAATTTTGCCGTCAACGCGGACTGGAGTTTTACGCTATCAACCGTGACTACCCCGAAGAAGAAAAAGGGCAAAACAATCACTACTCACGTAAACTGAAAGTAGATTTATTCATCGATGACCGCAATTTAGGCGGACTGCCAGACTGGGGGACTATTTATGAAATGGTGACCCACCGGCTTTCGTATGAAGACCTGCTCAACCGTTATGAAGAAGACCGGGAAGATGAAAAGGCTCCGCGCAAGGGATTCTTCGGAAGAATCTTTAAATAGCATCCTCATTTCAGACAAGGATGAATAAAAAATTACCGACCAACAGAGAAGTCAAGATTTTAACAATAAAAGGATTTTAAAATGAAAATCAAAAACACACTTTTCACACTTGCCGTTGCCGTATTAGCCGCAGGATGCACTTCTTATAAAAGCGTGCCCTACCTGCAAGACCCGCAGGTAGTGAACGAATACGGAAAAGAGATTCCGCTTTACGATGCGAAAATCATGCCGAAAGATTTGCTGAGCATCACAGTGAACACGACAGATCCTCAAGCTGCCGCTCCATTCAACCTGACTGTGCAAACCCCATTGAACGCAGCGCTGACCAACATCAACACGACCACGCAACCCACCTTACAACAATATCTTGTCAGCAACCAAGGTGAAATAGATTTTCCTGTATTAGGACGGTTAAAAGTAGGTGGCCTGACTAAGAACGAAGCGGAAAACATGATTCGTGAACGCTTGAAACCTTACTTGAAAGAAACGCCGATTGTGACCGTGCGTATGGCCAACTATAAAATATCGGTATTAGGAGAAGTAGCCCGCCCCGGTACCTTTAATGTAAGCAACGAAAAAGTAAACGTACTCGAAGCATTGGCTATGGCAGGCGACATGACCGTATACGGTGTGCGCACCAATGTAAAACTCATTCGGGAAGATCCGAACGGGAAACGCGAAATAGTAGAATTAGACCTTACAAAGAGCGACATCGTACTCTCCCCCTACTTCTACCTTCGCCAAAATGACATTATTTATGTCACTCCCAACAAGACGAAAGCAAAGAACTCGGATATCGGTAATACCACAACAACGGTTATCTCCGCAACATCAATTTTGGTATCTATCGCCAGCTTGCTAGTGAACATACTTAAGTAAACAATAAAACAAAATATAGAAGTTGGAAAACCGGATGTACGCAATACCGCTTGTTGCGGACTTCCTGATAAAAGCAATACGTATAATCTGCGGCTAAAGCCACAAACTAAAGAACTTATAAACGTATGGAAGAACAAAACATCAACGAACAGAACAGCGAAGAAAGCATCAACCTGTATGCAATTTTCTTCAAGTATCTCGCTTACTGGCCGTGGTTTGTAATCAGCGTAATCATCTGCCTGATAGTGGCATTCCTTTACCTGCGTTACCAACCGCCTGTATACAATGTAACCGCTGCCGTCCTCATTAAGGAAGAAGAACAAAAAGGAGGAAACACCGCAGCTTCTCCCTTGGCTGCCATACAAGATTTAGGGATGTTCTCTATGACCAGTAACTTCGATAACGAAGTGGAAATTTTGCACTCGCGCACGCTGATAAAAAAAGCTGTAAACGAATTACGCTTGTACATCAGTGTAGCCGAAGACCGCGTTACAGGATACGATATACCTCTTTATAAGACATCTCCGGTCAACGTCTTCTTGACGCCTGAAGAAGCCGACAAACTGGAAGCACCTGTAAAGCTGAACATGAAATATACGACAGACGGCAAATTGAACGTACACGCTGAATATACTCTCAATGAGGAAGAAGAAGAAATCAGCAAATCGTTCGACCGCCTTCCCGCCGTATTCCCTACTCCTGTAGGTGTAATAAACTTTACTAGCAACGATTCACTTCCTGAGCCAATGGAAGAAAATCTGAATCTCGTGGCATACATTAACGCACCGACCGCTACCGCTAACGCATATATGGAGAATTTAACGGTAGAAGCGACTTCCAAGACAACGACCATCGCCCAATTAGCTGTGCAAAACACCGATAAGCAACGTGCGATAGATTTCATAAACTGCTTGGTAGCTTTCTATAACCGCGATGCCAATGACGAGAAGAATGAGGTAGCGCAAAAAACGGCTGAATTCATTGAAGAACGTATCGGAATCATCAACCGTGAATTGGGTACGGCAGAAACGGAATTAGCTGATTTCAAGCAACGTTCCGGCCTGACAGATTTAACAAGCGATGCGCAATTGGCTTTGGAAGAAAGTTCAAAATATGGTCAGCAACGCGTAGAGAACGCCACTCAAATCCAGTTGGTGGAATTTTTGAAAAATTACATCAATGACCCTAAAAACAACGATGAAGTCATTCCGTCGAACGTAGGTCTAAAAGACCAAAACCTATCTTCAGTCATCGACCAATATAATACGATGATTATTGAGCGTAACCGCTTGCTTCGCACGTCATCAGAAAGCAACCCTGCTGTTATCAATATGAATGCAGGAATTGAGGCTATGCGCCATAGCGTGCAGACCACTGTAGAAAGTGTATTGAAAGGATTGAATATCGCTAAAACCGACATCGACCGTCAGGCACGTAAATTCGAAGGGCGAATCAGCAACGCGCCGTTGCAAGAGAAAGAATTCTTAAGCATCGCACGCCAACAGGAAATCAAGGCAGCCTTGTACACCATGCTGTTACAGAAGCGTGAAGAGAATGCCATTACATTGGCAGCTACAGCCAACAACGGCCGTATCATCGAAGACGCTTTAGCTGATAAGAATCCGGTTTCCCCTAAGAAGAAAATCATAGCGCTCGCTGCTTTGATATTAGGATTAGCCATTCCGGTCGGTATCGTTTATCTGCGCGATTTGTTGAAATACAAAATAGAAAACCGTGAAGATGTAGAACATCTAACCGATGTACCTGTCTTGGCAGAATTGCCCCGATGTAAGAAACCGGAAAAAGGCGCAATCGTGGTTCGGGAAAACAAGAATGACATCATGGAAGAAACATTCCGTGGTTTGCGTACCAACCTGCTTTTCATGCTCAACAAAGACCAGAAAGTCATTTTGTTCTCTTCCACCCAGCCGGGCGAAGGCAAATCGTTCGTTGCAGGCAATACCGCCGTCAGCCTTGCTTTCTTAGGAAAGAAGACAATTATTGTAGGTATGGACATCCGTAAACCTGGATTAAATAAGGTATTCAACTTATCCCGCCGTGCGGAAGGAATTACGAACTACCTTGCCGATCCGGAACATATAAACATATTCGACATGATTCAACATTCTGATATCAGCCCGAATCTGGATATATTGCCGGGTGGTCCTGTTCCTCCCAATCCAACTGAACTGGTAGCCCGCGATGTATTGAGCCGTGCTATTGACCTGTTGAAACAACGTTACGACTACATTATACTTGACACCGCTCCAATTGCAATGGTTACGGATACAGCTATCATCGGACGCGTAGCAGATATGTGTGTATATGTTTGCCGTGCGGATGTCACCCCAAAAGCAGGTTACCGTTATATCAATGTATTGCGCGACGAAAAGAAATTCCCGAAACTGGCTACAATTATCAACGATATTGATATGAGTAAGCGCAAGAACAGCTACGGATATGGTTACGGCGCTAAGTACGGATACGGCGGCAAAGCTTACGGATACGGCTATGGCTACGGTTATGGTTACGCCGAAGCGCAAAAGAAGGGAAAACAAAAGAAATAGCTAACGGTAACGAGTGAAAAAACATCGCATCAGTCATACTGGAACAAACCTTGTAGACTGATGCGATTTGTTGTTTAAGAAATCAAACATTAAAGACAACACGAATGGAAAAATTAAAAATAGCCGTGGCGGGAACTGGCTATGTCGGCCTTAGCATCGCCACTTTACTGAGCCAGCACCACCGAGTGACAGCAGTTGACATCATTCCCGAAAAGGTAGATATGATAAACAAACGTTTGTCGCCCATTCAAGATGATTATATCGAAAAATACCTTGCTGAAAAAGATTTGGACCTTACAGCTACCCTAGATGGCGCAAAAGCTTATGCTGATGCCGATTTTGTCGTCATTGCCGCCCCTACGAATTATGACCCTGTGAAGAATTATTTCGACACCAGCCACGTAGAAGAAGTCATAGAATTAGTGACACGAGTCAATCCAGACGCTGTCATGGTCATTAAAAGCACAATCCCTGTAGGCTACACAGAAAGCATCCGCAAAAAAACGGGAAACGTCAATATCATCTTTTCGCCCGAGTTCCTGCGCGAAAGCAAAGCACTCTACGACAATCTTTACCCCAGCCGGATTATTGTCGGAAGACCAAATAATGATACAAGATTAGACAAAGCCGCCCATATTTTCGCAGCGTTGCTTCAAGAAGGGGCTATCAAAGAAAACATAGACACATTGTTTATGAGGCCGACCGAAGCAGAAGCCGTCAAACTGTTTGCCAACACTTACCTCGCTCTGCGGGTTTCTTATTTCAACGAACTGGACACATATGCCGAAATGAAAGGATTGGACACAAGAGCCATCATCGATGGTGTTTGTCTTGACCCACGCATCGGTACGCATTACAATAACCCCAGTTTCGGTTATGGAGGCTATTGTCTGCCTAAAGACACCAAACAATTATTGGCTAATTATGCGGATGTACCCGAAAACCTGATTCAAGCCATTGTAGAAAGCAACCGCACACGAAAGGATTTCATAGCCGACCGCATATTGCACAAAGCAGGCTACTACGATTATTACAACCGAGGGGCTTACAACCCTAAAGAAGAAAAGCAATGCACCATCGGCGTTTACCGTCTTACAATGAAAAGCCACAGCGACAATTTCCGTCAAAGCAGCATCCAAGGCGTAATGAAGCGCGTCAAGGCAAAAGGCGCCACAATCATTATATACGAACCGACACTAAAAGACGGCAGCACGTTCTTCGGAAGTAAAGTGGTAAATGACTTAAGTGCCTTTAAATCACAAAGCCAAGCGATTATCGCCAACCGCTATGACACTTGTTTAGACGATGTCAAAGAGAAAGTCTACACACGTGACATTTTCAGACGAGACTAAAACAAGGTTTACTTGCTTATTAAGAGAATAATCATTACCTTTGCCTTATACAACCATTACAGAAGCAACAGATTATGAGAAAAGTAGCATTAATCACCGGAATCACAGGACAAGACGGCTCTTACCTTGCCGAATTTTTAATAGAGAAAGGCTACGAAGTACACGGCATCCTGCGCCGCTCCTCTTCATTCAATACAGGACGCATCGAGCATCTATATTTAGACGAATGGGTACGCGACATGAAAAAGAGCCGTCTGGTAAACCTTCATTGGGGAGACATGACGGATTCCAGCTCGCTCATCCGTATCATCAGCGACATTCATCCTACAGAAATATATAATTTGGCAGCGCAAAGCCATGTAAAAGTATCATTCGATGTGCCCGAATATACAGCAGAAGCCGATGCCATTGGCACACTGCGCCTATTAGAAGCCGTGCGCATCTGCGGACTGGATAAAACCTGCCGCATTTATCAGGCTTCTACATCTGAACTTTTCGGTAAGGTGCAAGAAATACCTCAGAAAGAAACCACGCCCTTTTATCCACGCTCACCGTATGGAGTAGCCAAACAATACGGATTTTGGATTACCAAGAATTACCGCGAAAGTTACGGCATGTTCGCTGTAAACGGAATCCTGTTCAATCATGAGAGCGAGCGTCGCGGCGAAAACTTTGTGACCCGCAAGATTACATTAGCAGCCGCACGTATCAAACAAGGCTTCCAAGACAAGCTGTATTTGGGAAACCTTGACGCTAAACGCGACTGGGGATATGCCAAAGACTATGTGGAATGTATGTGGCTTATCCTGCAAAACGAAACACCGGAAGATTTTGTCATCGCTACAGGAGAAATGCATACGGTACGCGAATTTTGTACCTTAGCTTTCCAGTATCTCGGCATCGAATTAGAATGGCAAGGCAGCGGCGTAGACGAAAAAGGCATTGATAAAGCTACCGGACGAGTATTGGTAGAAGTAGACCCGAAATATTTCCGCCCATGTGAGGTAGAACAGCTTTTAGGCGACCCGACAAAAGCTAAGACAATGTTAGGATGGAATCCGACCAAGACTTCATTCCCGGAATTGGTACGTATCATGGTAGAACACGACATGCGATTCGTAAAAAAACTGCATCTGAAAGCGGAAATGGATAAAACGGAATAAATTTCATTAAACACAGAGACACCAAGGCACCGAGATATTAATCAATGATAAATAAAAAGACTCTGTGTCTTTGTGTCTCTGTGTTCAAATAAACCGATACACAATGTTAGAAAAATCAGCAAAAATATATGTGGCAGGACATCACGGATTGGTAGGTTCTGCCATTTGGAACAATCTCCTGCAAAGAGGATATACCAATTTAGTAGGGAAAAGTCACAAAGAACTGGACTTACTGGACGGTGTAGCCGTCAAACGGTTCTTCGATGAAGAGCAACCGGACGCAGTTGTATTGGCAGCCGCTCACGTAGGAGGCATTATGGCAAACCTGCAATACCGTGCCGACTTTATTTACCAAAACTTGCAGATACAGCAAAACGTTATCGGCGAAAGTTTCCGCCACGGAGTAAAGAAACTGCTTTTCTTAGGCAGCACCTGCATCTATCCGCGCGAAGCTCCGCAGCCGATGAAAGAAGAAGTACTGCTGACTTCACCCTTGGAATACACCAACGAGCCGTATGCTATCGCCAAGATAGCCGGTCTGAAGATGTGCGAAAGCTTTAACCTGCAATACGGCACAAACTACATAGCCGTGATGCCGACCAACCTATACGGACCCAACGACAACTTCCATTTGGAAAACAGCCATGTACTTCCGGCAATGATACGCAAAGTATATTTAGCGAAATGCCTGAACGAAGGAGATTGGGAAGCGGTACGTAAAGACATCAACCTGCGTCCGGTAGAAGGCGTAAACGGAAACAACACAAATAAAGAAATACTGGCAAAGTTGGCAAAGTTCGGCATCACTCCGGAAGCCGTAACACTTTGGGGTACAGGCAAACCACTACGTGAATTCCTGTGGAGCGAAGAAATGGCGGATGCCAGTGTTCATGTATTGCTGAATGTCGATTTTAAAGATACTTACAAAGAAGGAGAAAAAGAAGTCCGAAACTGCCACATTAACGTGGGCACAGGCAAAGAATTAAGCATCCGCGAGCTTGCCGAAAAGATTGTAAAGGAAATCGGATTCAAAGGCGAGCTGCGCTGGGATGTATCCAAGCCAGACGGAACTTTACGCAAGCTGACTGATGTGGCGAAACTTCATAACTTGGGTTGGCATCACAAGGTGGAAATAGACGAAGGCATTCATCGGTTGTATGAATGGTATCTGAAAGGAATTTGTATTAATCATCAAACAATATGAAAAAACTGTTGTCACTTCCCCCCAATTTAGTAACGTGCTTTCACGACATTACCCATACCAACCCTAAAGAATGGTTTTGCACCTCCGACCCTATTGGAAGCAAATTAGGTTCGGGAGGAGGTACGACATGGTTACTACAAGCGTGCCGGAACGAAGAAAAACATTCAGATACTGATTACCAAATAACAAAAGACCTAAACGAATGGGTCGGAAAAGAGAAACGCATCTTGCTGCATGCCGGAGGACAAAGCCGCCGGCTTCCAGCCTATGCACCTTCCGGCAAAATCCTTACACCTATCCCAGTATTCCGCTGGGGACGCGGACAACGGCTGACACAGAACCTGCTTTCACTTCAAATTCCATTGTATGAGGAAATCATGCAAAAAGCGCCCGAAAGCCTACATACACTTATTGCCAGCGGAGATGTATATATCCGTACTTCAAAAGCATTACAAGACATACCCGAAGCCGATGTCGTATGCTACGGATTGTGGGTAGACCCGGAACTTGCCAAAAATCATGGCGTCTTTGTGTCTTCACGTAAAAATCCCGACCAATTAGCCTTTATGCTGCAAAAGCCGAGTGTAGAAAAATTGGGCGAGTTCATGCAGGACTACCTGTTTCTAATGGATATAGGCATTTGGTTACTGAGTGACCGTGCCGTCGATTTGCTTGTAAAACGTTCTGTAGATAATGGCAAACTGAAATTCTATGACCTGTATGCTGATTTTGGACGTGCATTAGGCACACACCCTCAAGTAGAAGACCCAGAATTGAATCAACTCACCGTGGCTATACTTCCTTTACCCGGCGGCGAGTTTCATCATTACGGCACCAGCCGCGAAATGATTTCATCCACGTTAGCCATCCAAAACTGCGTGATAGACCAGCGGATGATTATGCATAAGAAAGTAAAGCCTCATCCTGCTATCTTCATCCAAAACGCGATAACCCATTGTCCGTTGACTGCCGAGAATTCAAATGTATGGATTGAGAACAGCTATATCGGGGCTAAATGGAATTTGCATGCCCAAAATATTCTGACGGGTATTCCTATGAACAATTGGACCTTGAACGTTCCTGAAGGTTGCTGCATTGATATTGTCCCAATTGGCGAAAATGACTATGCTACACGCCCATACGGATTCAACGATGCATTCAGAGGCGCATTAAACCAGGCAAAAACCCTTTATCAAGGCACATCTATTACAAAATGGCTGACAGACAGAGGACTAAATGCCGAAATGATTGCCCATAACGAAGATTTACAATCAGCCCGGCTCTTCCCGGTTTGCCATTCAACCGAAGAATTGGAAACAGTATTACGCTGGATGATAAATGAGCCGGATTCTACAAACGGAAAAGAAATATGGAACAAAGCGAAAAAACTATCGGCAGACGAACTATCGGCATACGCCAACTTGAAGCGTCTCACACAACAACGGGAAACGTTTAGAAAAGACAGTTGGACCACATTAGCAAAAAACTACGAACGAAGCGTATTCTATCAGTTGAACCTGCAAGAAGCAGCCGAAGAGTTTGCCCGCTTCAACTTGCCTCTTCCCCAACCTCTTCCAGAGTCAACCCCACTAATGACCCGTATCAGCGATGCGATGTTCCGAGCTAAAGCACTACAATTACAGGGAGCAAATGCTGAACAAGTCAAACATGAAGAAGACACAGCATTCCGCCTCATGCGGGAAGGACTGACGTCAACCGTAAATCACCGGCAAGCTCCTCGCCTGTCTATCTATGCAGACCAAATCGTATGGGGACGAAGCCCAGTACGAATAGACCTTGCCGGAGGCTGGACAGACACGCCTCCCTACAGTTTAATGGAAGGAGGAAATGTAGTAAATATAGCAATTGAACTGAATGGGCAACCGCCTCTCCAAGTCTATGTCAAACCTTCGAAAACATACAATATTACCCTGCGCTCTATCGATTTAGGCGCTATGGAAACGGTTTCTACTTATAATGAATTACGTACATTCAACCGGGTAGGGTCTCCGTTTTCCATTCCGAAAGCGGCATTGGTTCTTGCCGGATTTCATCCGGATTTCTCTATTGAGTGTTTCAATACGCTTGAAGAACAGCTTCAAGCATTCGGAGCAGGCATCGAAGTGACCTTGCTTTCTGCCATACCTGCAGGTTCGGGATTAGGCACAAGCTCTATTCTGGCTTCGACTGTCTTAGGAGCTATCAATGACTTCTGCGGGCTGAATTGGGACAAGCAGGAAATAGGAAGCCGGACGCTAATTTTAGAGCAACTGCTCACCACCGGAGGCGGTTGGCAAGACCAATACGGAGGAGTCTTACAAGGAGTGAAATTGCTTCAGACACAACCGGGATGGAATCAAGAACCAATGGTACGCTGGTTGCCCGAACACCTTTTCACTAACGATGAATACCGGAAATGCCACCTGTTATATTATACAGGCATTACCCGTACCGCCAAAGGCATCTTAGCGGAAATCGTCCGCAGCATGTTCTTAAATTCGACCGAACATCTCCAACTGTTAGGACAGATGAAACAACATGCTCTTGATTTATACGACGCTATCCTGCGCAATAATTTCGAAGAGACCGGAAGACTGATACGCAAGACTTGGAAACAGAACCAACAGCTTGATACAGGAACTAACCCCGAATCCGTAGCGGCATTGACGCAAAAAGTAGACGACCTCTGCTTAGGCTACAAACTGCCCGGAGCAGGAGGAGGCGGTTATCTGTATATGGTGGCAAAAGACCCGGAAGCAGCCCTCCGCATCCGGAAAATACTCATGCAAAATCCGCCTAACAACCGTGCCCGTTTCGTTGAAATGAGCTTATCAGACAAAGGATTGGAAGTAAGTAGAAGCTAACATTTATGAAACCGAAAACAAAACTCGTACAGACAGCCAATGGGACGAACTACCTCGTTCCATTCGTATTGATAACCACCCTTTTCTTTCTATGGGGATTTGCCCATAGCATTCTTGACGTACTGAACAAGCACTTTCAAGACGCTCTAAGCATCTCGAAAACACATTCGGCACTGATACAAGCCGTTGCTTATGGCGGCTATTTCTTAATGGCAATGCCTGCCGGAGAAATTATCCGGCGTTACGGATACCGGACTGGAGTTATTACAGGACTGATATTGTACGGAATAGGTGCCTTACTATTTATTCCCGGCGAGCTAATCATGTCTTTCCCTTTTTTCCTATTTTCTCTATTCGTAATCGGATGCGGACTGACTTGTCTGGAAACTGCCGCCAATCCCTATGTTACCGTACTTGGAGAAAAAGAATCGGCAGAACGGCGCATTAATTTAGCACAATCATTCAACGGATTAGGCTGGATATGCGGTCCGTTGGTGGGCGGCTTGTTCATCTTCACCACCAATAAAGAAGAAAGCAGTGTAGCCATCCCCTACGCCATTATCGGTACACTTGTATTATTGGCTGCAATCCTATTTTCACGCATCCGGTTACCGGAAATTAAGACAGAAGAACCTGTTACCACTGCACAAACAGCTACAAAATGTTCTTTGTGGAGCCACGGCAACTTTGTATTCGGACTGATTGCCCTCTTCTTCTATGTTGCCGCACAAACAGGAATCAACAGTTTCTTTATCAATTATGTCACCGAACAAACTACGATTTCCGCACGCGAAGCGGCACTGTGGCTTTCTTTTGTAGGTATGGGACTATTCATGGCTGGACGCATGACGGGCAGTTGGGTAATGGGATTCGTCCGTTCCGAGCGGTTATTGGCTTCCGTAGCCATCGGAGGCATCCTATCCATGATAGTAGTCATGGCGGGGCTTGGGAAAATTTCTGTAGGAGCCTTTTTCTTTTGCTTCCTTTGCGAATCTATCATGTTCCCAACGATTTTTGCCCTTGCTATCCGGGGAGTAGGCGAACATACGAAACGAGCTTCATCTTATCTGATTATGAGCATTGTAGGCGGAGCAGTCGCCCCATTGATTATGGGCTATATAGCCGATACCGTAAACACCGCCACCGGCTTTATCGTGCCCTTAATTTGTTTTGCAATCATTACAGTCTTTGCTTTGTATCTGCAAAAACACTAATTTACATATACCTTATTAAAATAGGTTTCAAACAACGCCCGAGCAGCTTCCAATTGTTCGGGCGTGTTTTGCTTTACCTCCTTCAACTGATAATCCAAGCCCATCGCTTCATATTTATGGACTCCCAAGGTGTGATAAGGCAGAATCTCTACCCGCTCTATCATCTGATAACCTTCGAAATGTTTGCCCAAAGCCTCTATGTCCTCACGAAAAGCACTATAGCCCGGCACCAATACGTAACGCAACCAAAAAGGCTTTCCGTTGGCTTCCAGCCATGCTGCAGTCTGCAAAGTCTGCACATTGCTGTGCGAAGTCAACAGGCGATGGCGTTCATCGTTGAACTCTTTCACATCGAGCAACACCAAATCAGCAAGCGTAAACAGTTCCTTCACATTTTCGTTCCAAATGCTTCCGTTCGTATCTACACAAATATGGATACCCGCCTCTTTCAGCATTCGGAACAAAGAAATCAATGCCTTCGCTTGCACCGTAGGTTCTCCGCCACTGAACGTGATTCCACCCTTTTTACCAAAGAAAGGTTTCTGACTAACCGCCATACGAAGAATCTCTTCAGGAGAAGTTTCCTTGCTTTCCCCTTTACAATCAATGGTATCGGGATTGGCGCAATACAAGCATCTGAAATTGCATCCTTGCAGGAAAACGACAAGCCGGATACCCGGCCCGTCGTATGTACCTAATGACTCATAAGAATGTACCCTGATCATCATACCTTCATTACATCCGCTCGTGGAAGCTGCGCGAGATAACCTCTAACTGATGCTCACGGCTCAACTTGATGAAGTTTACCGCATAACCGGATACGCGGATAGTCAGTTGCGGATATTTCTCCGGATGTTCCATGGCATCTTCTAACATCTCACGGTTTAAAACGTTCACATTCAGATGATGCGCACCTTTCACGAAATAACCGTCCATAAGCGTAACTAAATTTTCAATGCGGCTTTCACGGTCTACCCCTAACGATTTCGGAACGATAGAGAAGGTATTGCTGATGCCGTCCTGCGAATCGCGGTAACGCAATTTCGCTACCGAACTCAACGAAGCAACCGCACCGTTCTTGTCACGTCCGTGCATCGGATTGACACCCGGAGCAAAAGCCACACCTTTGGCACGTCCGTCGGGAGTAGCCCCTGTCTTCTTTCCATACATCACATTCGAGGTAATGGTAAGAATAGACAATGTAGGTTTCGCATGCTTGTAAACCGGAAGTTTCTTCAATTCTTCATCGAAATAATAAATCAAGTCTACCGCTAAATGGTCTACACGGTCATCATCGTTTCCGAAGCATGGAAACTCGCCCACGATATCGAAACCTTCGGTCAAACCAATGTCATTGCGGCGTGCTTTCACTTTCGCATATTTGATAGCCGAAAGCGAATCGACCGCAATCGACATGCCCGCTACTCCGTATGCTAAATTGATTTCAGGATTTGTGTCTACAAATGCCATTTGTGCCTTTTCGTAATAATATTTGTCGTGCATATAGTGGATGATGTTCATCGCATCATTATATACACGTGCCATTTCCTTCAGCACTTTCTTGTAATTGGCAAGCACTTCCTCGAAATTCAGTTCATCGCTGCTCAATACCGGAATACCCTTCACCATTACCGTACCGGTATTTTCGCATCGACCGCCATTGATGGCAAGCAGAAGCGCTTTTGCCAGATTGCAACGTGCTCCGAAAAACTGGATATGACGGCCTATGTCCTGATAAGACACACAACAAGCGATTCCATAATCATCCGAACCGCGCACTTCACGCATCAAATCATCGTTTTCATACTGAATAGAAGATGTATCAATGGAAACCTGCGCACAAAAGTCCTTAAAACCTTCGGGCAATTGAGGGCTCCACAACACTGTTAAGTTCGGTTCAGGAGAAGGACCTAAATTATACAATGTTTGCAAGAAACGGAACGAAGTCTTTGTCACCTTCATCCGTCCGTCATTGAAACGCCCGCCGATAGATTCAGTTACCCAAGTCGGGTCTCCGGCAAAGATATCGGTATATGCCTGCATACGCAAATGGCGCACCATACGCAGTTTAATCACAAACTGGTCTATCAATTCTTGTGCATGGATTTCGTCCAACGTGCCATGCGCCATGTCATATTCAATGTATATGTCAAGAAACGAAGATACATTGCCCAACGACATTGCCGCACCGTCTTGTTCTTTCACCGCAGCCAGATAAGCCATATATACCCATTGCACTGCTTCCTGAGCGGTTTCTGCCGGACGGCTCAAATCGAGACCGTATTGTTCACCCAATATCTTGATTTCTTTCAAAGCCTTGATCTGTTCTGCCACTTCTTCACGCAGACGAATCCGGTCATCAGTCATCGGGCTGGTCAAATGACGCAAATCATCCTGTTTGGCTTCAATCAGTCTGTCAAGACCATATAAAGCCAAACGGCGGTAATCGCCGATAATGCGTCCACGAGCATAATTATCAGGCAAGCCTGTCAAGAATCCCAACGAACGGAACGAACGGATTTCCTCGGTATAAGCATCAAACACACCGTCATTATGCGTCTTGCGGTAATGCGTAAAAATATCTTTTACTTTCGGATCAACTTCCATGCCATTTTCACGACAAGCCTTTTCCACCACTTTAATGCCACCAAAGGGCTTAATGGCACGGCGCAGCAATTCATCGGTCTGCAAACCGACAATCACTTCATTTTCTTTATCAATATATCCCGGTGCAAACGAAGTAATGGTTGAAACCGTCGAAGGGTCAAGCGAGCGCACACCATTATGGGCACGCTCTTCCGCTAAAGCCTCCAAACACTTATTCCAAACAGCTTTTGTACGTTCAGTAGGACCTGTCAGAAAAGAAGCATCGCCTTCATAAGGTGTAATGTTTGTCTTCACGAAATCGGTAACGTTGATTTCATATTTCCAATGTCCTTCTTTGAAATTCATCATCATAAAGTAAAAGTATTAATGGTTCATACTATATGCCTCTTTTTCTAAAGAGGCTGCAAAGGTACAGAAAATGTACATACATAACAATCCCTTACCGCAAAATGTTCAAAGAAACCCCAAGACACAAAAACACAAACTGTTTACTATCAAAGAAGTATATATTTCCTACTAAAACATACACAAAAAAGTACAGGAAATGCTTGCACAAGTCAAAAACTCCACCTATCTTTGCACCGCGTTTGGGAGAAAACGCATTTCCATAACTTTATAGTAAAAGACTGGAAGTTTGGGTGAGTGGCTGAAACCAGCAGTTTGCTAAACTGCCGTACGGGTTACCGTACCGGGGGTTCGAATCCCCCAGCTTCCGCAGCCTTTTCTATAGAGATACTTAATGGCGCTTTCGTCTAGTGGCCTAGGACGCGGCCCTCTCACGGCTGAAACACGGGTTCGATTCCCGTATGCGCTACTATCGGCTAACCGGAAGTTTGGGTGAGTGGCTGAAACCAGCAGTTTGCTAAACTGCCGTACGGGTTACCGTACCGGGGGTTCGAATCCCCCAGCTTCCGCAAGCATTTCCATAAAAAACGAGGTATACGAAAATGTATATCTCGTTTTTTATTTCTGTAACACATACCATATAACGGCCCTTTTAATAAGAATATTAATCTTGAAGCTGAAAGATTATTAATCTTGCGGCTAGAAGATTATTAATCTTATCACAAAAGCTGTTGAGTACCCTCTCTTTTTTCCTACCACTTCATTTCGAACTCTGCCATCATTATCACATCCTTCCCTTCTATCTGCACTTCCTTAAAGAAACGGTAACGCCCCGGACGATTCTTGTTCACTTCGGGAAACAAGGCAGCAGAAAGCGTATCCCTGCTTTCGGGATAACAGGTTATCAACCCCAATGTAAATGCAAAAGATCCGGGTAAGTCATACCATTTACCGTCCCGTTCGTATGCCACCCAATACTCCGACCCATAATAGATTTCGTCTTTCCGCGTATTCGACAAGAAAAAACGGACACCTTTGGACGTATGCGGAATTGCTCGACGTTCAGGAAACAGGCGTACACCTAACGTGTCGCCGGTTCCCGTCTTTGTGCAACGTATCGGACAACCATCCCATCCTCCGAATACGAAAGCAGGCGAATCCATCACTTCACGGCGAAACCGCTCGCGCCATTCGGGAGTATTTACCATCAGCATAATCGAAATGTCGTGAACACCCTGACCTATATATTGTACATTGACAATCAAAGCAGAATCTTCCGTAGCGTCCAACCGCTGGCACATTTCTTCCAATATTGTATGCAATTCGGCTTGTGAATAAACGCCATTGCCTACCTGCTCTAACCGGAACGTGCTGTTTCCTATCACTTTTTCTAACTTTTTTCGTGCCTTTACGGTATCTCCACGCACTTGGAACACGCAGCATCCGTCATCGTAATAACTTCCCTCTACATACGACGGATATTTATTTCCCTCTTCCGTCTTTTGCTCTTTCCTCTTGCCCGTGCAGGTTATGCAAAGAAAACAGAGAAACAATCCATATAAAACATACCTTTTCTTCATGTTCCACAAGTTTTCAAAATATTCATACTGCCTTCTCCATCACATAGTTTGTCAGATAAAGCCGATTAGCTCTTGCTTTTTATTCCTTCTGAAGCGTTCCGCACTGTACACAATGCTTTCCGCATTCCGAAAAGAATTGCTCCCTTTGCTCCGCTGTAAGTTTGGCAATTCCTTTCTCAAATCCTTTGAACCAATCTGATAAATCCATATTATTTGATCGTGTTATGTATGTGTTTTTACTATAATTGGAGACAACAGCGTAGTCGCCAGAACCAACAGCCACAAATTGCCAGACAACGGATTATAAGCGGCTAAAAGTTCCGAAACGGTACTGCCTCCCGCCAGTCCTGCGGCAAATTCAAAAACAATCGTCAACAATGCCCAGCCTATCCCAATCAACCAACCATCTTTGGAGGTAAAGGCTTTTATCATTCGAGGCAATAGCAGCCAAGTTATCAGGAAAATACACACGCTTAATATGATTCCGCTAACGGGCAATGCCCATTCCTCTCCGATAGCCTTCGCCAATACATATTCCCGCAATCCTCCATTGAGAATAGCTACGGGGATAAAGCAAAACCACATTATGAGGGATTTCAAGATGTTCATGTTCTTTTACTTTTTATCCATTCCTCCTTAATCCTCACCGTCATCCCATTCATCATCCCCTTCATCGAAGTGGTCCTCACCATCGTCTTCTCCACAACATCCGTGATGGCGATGGTTGCGATGCGGACGGCGGACACGATGGTGACGGTCGTCCCATTCATCGTCCCCTTCATCAAAATGGTCTTCGCCGTCATCCCAAAACTCGCCTTCCCAGTGTCCCTTGTCCCATTCATCGTCCCACTCGTCATCATAGAAACGCTCGATGATGTTGCCGCGTTCCGACACCAGCAACACATAGCTACGGTCGTTACGGTCTGCCTGCACGATGTAATACATTCCCCGGCGGTTCTCCATCGCCTTGTTGTCGTTATCGTCTATCTCTTCGTATACGAACCCCGAACGCCTCAGCACGTTGATGACCGCACGGGGCAAGCGGCTCCGGCGCACCTCCCACATCGTGCGGAGCCAATCACCGTCGTGATTGAAAATCACAATCTTTTCCGTTCCCCGATGATTCATTTTCACTTCGATAAACCCGTCATCGTAATCCTTGTCCAGGACACGGGCATTCGGATAGCGGTTTCGGACAAACGAAACCGGATCACTCTCGGCATATGCGCCCAATACAAAGCACATAGCCAGCATTCCAAAAAATACACGCATTTTCATAATCGTACGTTTAAATGGTTTACGGCAAAAGTACAAAGCTTTTCTTACTGGCAAATGCATTGCCGTGTTAAGAAAGCAAAATGTTCTGCCAACCAGCTAAACATATTTTTCCACACTGGAGGAGAGATTTCTTTGCCATTCTCCCATTTTCCCTGTATCTTCGCAAACAAAAAAGCGAGAAAAACATGAACAGCCAATTCCATATCATAGACAAATCCACGTGGGAACGAAGCGTTTACTTCGATTATTATTACAACCAAATCAAATGCAAATACAACCTGAACGCCAATCTGGACATCACCCGCTTAGTGGCAGCGCAGAAGGCAAAAGGGCTCCGCTTCTTTCCGGTGATGCTCTATGTCATCATGAAAGCCGTCAACCGCAACAAGGAATTCCGGATGAGCTTCGACGAGGACGGGCGATTAGGATACTGGGACGAGGTAGTGCCCTCCTACACGCTTTTCCACCCGGAGACCAAGACGTTCACCGACATCTGGAGCGAATACAGCGAAGATTTCGACACGTTCTATCAGACCATTGTAGCGGACATCGAGGCGTACCGGAACGTGACGGGCGTCATCAAGGCACGCCCCGGACAACCCGCCAACTTCTGCCCCGTGTCGTGCCTGCCGTGGCTGAGCTACACCGCCTTCGCGCAAGACACATACACCGAGAGCAAGCTCCTTTTCCCCCTCATCAAGTTCGGAAAATACTTCGAGGCGGACGGGCGGATACAGATACCCGTTTCCGTATTCGTCAGCCACGCCGTAGCCGACGGATACCACACCTGCAAGCTCATCAACGACATGCAGGAGATAGCGGAGGCGTGCTTAGGATAGTGCCGCGAGGCAGCTTATTCCGTCCCCTCTTCTTCCTTCTTCCGCTGCGCCATCCGCTGGTTGTACGCCGTATTCGTGTCGGCAATCAGCTTGTTCACCGAAGCGACGAAACCGCTCAACGCGTCCGACGGCGTGGCTACGCTGAACGCCCAAGCCGTGGAAACCAGCTCGTCGTACTGCCCGTACATTTCCTTCCGGATGGGTTTCGCCGACTCCACCGGATTCGCCTGCTGCGAGTCGGCACGGCTGGCGATAAGGCTCCCGTACTCGGCGTTGAGCGACTTCAGCGTCTCCACCTCCGAAGCCAGCCCCAACGTCGTGAGATGAGCCGCCGTCGCCTCCTTTTCGAGGTCGAGCACCAGCCCGTCCACCGTCTGCACCTGCTGGCGTTGGGGCAGCGACTGCACGCCCGTGTAGGGCTTCATCACGGCATAAACCGCCTGCGCCGCCTCCCGTTTCGCGGCAATCGGGTGGCTGCACGCGCCCTTCACCGTGGCAAACAGGAACGACAGCAAGTCGTCCTCCTGCTTGTCCGCCTCGCCGATTTTGGCGGTCTCCTCCGCCGCCCGGCTTTGGTCTACGATGTCCACCAGCTTCCCGTGGTTGCCCTTGAAGCCCGCAAAAGTGGCAGCGTCCACGTGAAGCGCCTCCACGGTAGCCGCGTCGATATACGAAATGACTTGTCCTGCGAAATAAGTGAATTCGGCGTTGTTGAGTTTGGTCAGACTGAGGTCTGAAAGTTTTACGATTGTACTCATAGAATAAAAAATTTTGGTTTGTCTGCCCTAAAGATAAGAACATTTGCCCGAAATCGGACTTTTTTCGCGGCAAAAATGCAATTCGACCCCTCGAATTGGGCTTCCGTCATCGAAAAAGTCCGATTCGTGCCCCCGAATTGCATTTCCAAAGTCAAAAAAATGCGATTCGTCCTCTCGAATCGGGCTTCCTGCGTCCGAAAAGTAAAATTCGCCCCCTCGAATCGCATTTTCCGGACGGCGGAAATGGAATTCGAGGGGGCGAATTAAACACAATAATTTCATTCCGCCACAATCAATACTTCATTGGAGTGCTGATTGCTCAATACATATTTGATTTTCCCGCTCTGATAAACCGTAACCTTTCGTCCTTGCGTTTCCAACAATCCAACCAAATCATCGATGGAAGGGATTCCGTTGGAACGATAAGAAATAGCCAGAATGCTATCTTTGAACTGATTAAACAAATGATTGAAAGCTCCTTTGATGCGGCTGGCATCCGTCCAGACATTGGCTGTGCGCTTCAAACGAAGATGCTTGCTGGAATAATCTATCCGATTACTCCAATGTTCGTAATCTACCAACCCGTTCAGGAAATGATAGAAGTCGGCATAATCCACGCCTACGCCTGCTTCGTTCAGATAAGGAGTGTCAATGTACACCAAATCGTATGAAGAGGCAATGTCAAACACGTCTTGGTTGTTGGCACGGCAAAAACGTTGATTGTCGAACACTGCATCATTGGCTTCCTTGACGAACTTGCGGAAATGTACCTCGAACGGGGTGTCCCACGTCTTTTTATTGCCGAAACTGCGTTCCACGTCCTGCAAACGGACATAAAGATTCTTGCGATGGAACAAGTTGTACGGACGTTTGATAATGCACGACTGGAACAAGGCGAAATAGGCAATCGCCTGTTTGTAGGGATTGGCAATGTGCCGGATATTGCAGGAGACGATATCCAGCCAACGGTTCTCCTCGTCCGTGAAATATATGTCCTTGAACGTATCTTCGATGAAATGCGGATAGGTTATCCCGTCTTGTCGCTTCAACAACATTTCCATTTCCCAATCATCTAACACTACATCCCGGTTTTCTATCAATGCCTTTCCTATCAGGTAATTGAACGGAAGCAGGTCGTTATAAGTAACGGCCTTGCCCTCTTGCTTCAACCGATATGCCACGCAACCTGTGCCGCCAAACGCATCAAGTGCCGTTTGGAAAGGAATATCCTTGATGCAGTCCCATATCCAATCGACGAACTTCAATTTGCTTCCTTGGTAGCGCGTGGTAGGGAATTTGGCTACAGTCGGCAGCTCGTCAAACAGTGACAATTGTGCTTGGCTCATATTCAGGGGATGTTTTTGAATTGTTTGTATTCGGGCAGATTGCTGTAATAAAGCTCTGCCAATTCTGCGGCTTTCGCCATATCTTTCGTGAGGTAGTGTGTCCAATAATCATCGAAAACGGTCTCCCCAAAAGGTGCAAACGGTCCGTTGCCGTTTTTCAAGTCTTCTATTTTGCTGATAGAGCCAATGTTCTTCGTATTCCCGCTTCCGGGACGGTCAGTGGCAATCTTCCATTTCTCCTGCACAAAGAAATCAAAATCTTTCACCACGGAAGCAATGTCTTTCAGTTGCTCTAAGGTATACGTCTGCCGTTCGTCAATGCCTTCTACCGGCGTATAGATGATGCCTAATACAATATGAGCTTTATACTCTTCATACGGGTGAGTGATATTTTTCAGGCTTTTCCTGTCGCGGAAGTACCCGGTGAACGCTCCCAACGTCATACCGTTGATATGGGTTTCCGTCTTCCGATAACTGTTCTTCAAATCTACTGCAAACAGATTGCCTTCCTTGTCCTTGAAAGTGATGTCGGGATAGAAATTCTGTTCTTTGGTCAATTCTATCTCCAACTCGTTTCGGTTGGCAAAATCCAATATTTTAGGGAAAATATAAAGCTCTAATATCTTGGAAACAATCTTGGTGTCGGTGGAAATTGTATATATGGTTTTGTGAATGTCGATGAAGCCTTTCACCGCCCAACTGCCATCCACACAGCTGATAGCTGGAGCGAAATCGGTGACGGCTTCCCGCAATAATCGGATAAATCTTTCTTTCGTCATAATTTCGTTTTTAGATTGGATGACAAAGCTACAAAAAAAAAGATTTTCAACCTATAAAAAGATAAGTTTTGATAAATGAAAAAACACATTAATGGTAAACTCCCCCTTTCTCGTCTCGCGAAGAAATTGGAAAGGGGGAGTTCTATGTCATTTTATCTATTATCCACGGTATCCGCCTTCACTTCAATCGCTCCGAGCACCCGGAGGAGGGAGTCGCGGACGACGGCGAATTGCGGGCGGTTGGCTTCGCTTATCGGCTTCTTGGGCTGCGACTTAATGGTGAGCGGATTGACGGGCGTGCCGTTGTCGTAGACACGGAAATCGAGGTGGGGACCGGTGGAAAGGCCGGTGCTGCCCACGTAGCCGATGACTTCTTTCTGCTTCACTTCCGAGCCGACCTTGATGCCTTTGGCGAAGCCCGAAAGGTGCATATAGGTGGTGGTGTAGCGGCTGTTGTGACGGATTTTCAGGTAATTTCCCGCTCCGCCGGCTTGGTATGCCTTGGCGATTACCTTGCCTTTCCCGATGGCGTAGACGGGCGTGCCTTTGGGGGCGGCGTAGTCTACTCCGTGGTGTGCCCGATAGCGGCGAAGGACGGGATGAAAACGGCTGTTGGAGAAGCGCGACGAGATGCGGTAATAATCGAGCGGAGCTTTCAGAAATTCGCCTTCCAAACTGTTTCCGTCGGCATTGTAATAGAGTTCTTCGCCGTCCTGCACGAAGGGAATAGCGTAATAAATGCTGTCTTCGTGCGCGAACGAAGCCGCTAAGATGTGGAAGTTCTGCAAGGCTTTCCCCTCTACCGTCTCCTGCTCGTACCACACGCGGAACTCGTCATCCTTCTGCAAGCCGAAGAAGTCGATGCTCCACCCGAAGATGTTCGAGAGGTCGAGCGCCAGTTGGGGATTCGTGCCGCATTGCTGCATCGCCACCCATAGCGAGGATTCCACCCGTCCGCCTACCGTTTTACGTTCCCACGTCACAGGATTCTCGCCGCGGGTCACTTGAAAGCCGTTGCGCAAATCGAAAACGATGTACGACTTCGGGCTTTCTTCGTAGACGAAATACGCTTTTTGCGGGATGCTGTCCTTCGTGGAGAAGACCGCATACGCCTGTCCGTCCCTTATCTTGCGCACGTCGAACACGCCCTTCGTCTTTTCCGTCAGCTGATGCACTTCGGTCAACGACAAGCCGTGCTTGCGGAGGATGACAGAAAGGTTCTGCCCCGGCTCTACAATCCCGTAATTGATTTGGTATTCCGATACGGGTATCCCGTACTTGCGCACGATGTTGTCTACTTCGGCAGAGTCGGTCACTTCCACTTCGTCTAAGGGTTGTGCCAGGTAATTCATGTATTGCCTTACTCCGACAACGCCCAAAAACACGGCAGCAACTACAGCCGCAATGATGTATCCTCTTCGTTTTTTCATTTCTGCTATTATTTACGATAATCCTTCTATCTCCCCGTTCACGATGTCGATGTGCAACGCTTGGGGTTCTTTGGGCAAGCCCGGCATACGCATTATCTCGCCCGCGATGACCACCAGCATTTCCGCACCGGCATTCAGCACGATGTCGCGCACGTGGAATTCGAAATCCTTTGCCACGCCATACTGTTTCGGGTCAGTAGAGAACGAATATTGGGTCTTGGCGATGCAAATCGGGAACTTTTCGTAACCCAACGCTTCCGCCATTTTGATTTTCTTCCGTGCCGTGATGCTGTATGTCACTTCGCTTGCTCCATATAAATTGCAAGCCACCTTCGAAATCTTCTCCTCGATGCTATCGGTATCTTCGTATGCGAAATGCAAGGGTTGCGAAGGATGCTGTTCGATGGTATCTACCACCAATTGTGCCAATTCAACGGCTCCGGCACCTCCTTCGACAAAAGCATTGTTTACGGCAAAGCCTACGCCTGATTCTTCACAATGGCGGCGCACCAAGGCGATTTCCTCTTCGGTATCGTTCGCATAGCGGTTGAACGCCACAACCACCGTCTGCCCGAACGAGCGCAGGTTTTCGATGTGCTTATCAAGGTTGGCGAAACCCTTCTGCAAGCCTTCCATGTTCGGTTCTTTGATTTTATCGAGACTTACACCGCCGTGCATTTTCAAGCCCTGTGCCGTGGCTACAATCACGGTCAGTTTGGGTTGAAGCCCCGCCTTGCGGCACTTGATGTCGTAGAACTTTTCCGCACCCAAGTCGGCACCGAATCCGGCTTCTGTTATGACGTATTCGCCGAAAGTCATGGCAAGTTTCGTAGCCAAGACCGAATTGCATCCGTGAGCAATGTTGGCGAAAGGACCGCCATGCACAATCGCAGGCGTATGTTCAGTGGTCTGCACCAAATTGGGCGCAATGGCATCTTTCAGCAAGACCGTAATCGCGCCAGCCACGCCCAAGTCTTTCACTGTAAACGGTTTGTTATCTACGGTAAAACCTAACAGGATATTCTCGATGCGCCGACGGAGGTCTGCCTCGTCTTTCGCCAGGCAAAGGATTGCCATAATCTCCGAAGCGGGTGTGATGTCGAAGCTCGATTCGCGGGTGATGCCGTTTGTCTTGCCTCCCAATCCGGTCACGATATACCGCAAACCGCGGTCATTCACGTCCAGTACACGGTTCCACAGCACTTCCTTCATCGCGAAACCATTGTCCTGATTCTGATACATATAATTATCAAGCAAGGCGGCAATCATATTATGCGCCGAAGTGATGGCGTGGAAATCGCCCGTGAAATGCAGGTTGATTTTCTCCATCGGAAGCACCTGAGCGTATCCTCCTCCGGCTGCCCCGCCTTTCATTCCGAAACACGGTCCGAGCGAAGGCTCACGCAAGGCGCAAAAAGCCTTCCGTCCGATGCGGTTCAGCCCCAAGGCAAGCCCGATGGATACGGTGGTTTTTCCGATACCGGCTTTGGTCGGGGTAATGGCGGTCACCAAAATCAGGTTGCTTTGTTTCACCTTCTCTTCATCAATCAATGCTTCCGAGACTTTTGCCATATAGCTTCCATAATGATGCACTTGGTCGGTCGGAATCCCATAATTCTGGGCTATCTGCTTAATTTTCATCAGCTCCGTACTGCGAGCTATTTCTATATCTGACTTCATATTCAATAATTAAAAAAGTGAAGCGCAAAGATAGGGATTTTCTTTCAAAGGGAAACCGCTTTATCAGGAAATAACACTAACTTTACGCCAAGTAATTTGTCTTGAAAAGATTTTACGAAAAAGCTAAAGCATCGATACTATGCAACAATACGACACCAATTTTTTCAACAATTCCCGTCACAAGCGCATTCCCCATCAAGAAAGCCCGGCGGGAATCGGAAACGCCTTCCGTATGCCTGTCGGGAAACATATTCAACCGTTCCAACTCAACAGGGGTCAAACGCCGATAACGTCCGCTTTCGGTCAAAATAACGTGCTTAAACCGCGAGGGACCACTTCCTCCCTCACCTGTGATAATCGTACGCGAAGGCTTATCTAACGAATCGGGAAAAGCCATACTGCCTTCCGAATATTTATATTCAAACCCCTCAGCACTTTTTCGTATTTCTTGCTTGCCTCCCTTCAAGTATTCCCATTTCGGCAAATCGTCATTTGGAATGAAAAATTCCGCCGGGACTTCATCTTCAGGCAACACCAATTGACCTAATGACATACGTTCACCTGAATAATGGGGTACGGTTGCAACTGTTGTTACCTGACGCTTGGACATTACCCCGGCATTTTCAAATTCCCATTTTATCTTTCCCGCATTGAAACGGGCAGATACTTCATCCAATGTACCGTCAATGATAAATGTATTGATACGTGCGTTTTCTTTCCGTGTCACCGGAAATGCCGTGGCTATCGTACCTTCCTCTAAAATCCACTTTTCAGCATCTTGTATAGTATGAGCCAAAGGAGTATCCGTACGATATCCTACGATATACGTCCGCCTCCGTCTTTGAGGCATCCCATATTCTGCTGCGTTAATCACCCTCCACTCTACGACATAACCTAAGTCTGCAAGCGATGCCAAGATGATGGCAAAATCACGTCCCCGTTGCGAAGCTGGGGATTTCAACAAACGGTCTACATTCTCGAAAAACAGGAAACTGGGTTTCTCCACACTTTCGGCTATGATACGATATATCTGCTACCATAAAACCCCTTTTTTACCTTCGATGCCACCCGAATGCTTCAATGTCGTGGCTACAGAATAATCTTGACATGGAAATCCACCTACCAACAAGTCATGTTCTGGAATAGCTTCGGTCGGTACAGACGCAATATCTTCATTCTATGCCCCTCTACCCCAAAAACGGCGGCAATACACAATAGAAGCATCCTGTCTTTTCGTGGAAGGTTCCCATTGGTTATTCCATATTGTCTTGAATCTTTTAGATGCTCGTTCAAGCCCGATGCGGAAGCCTCCCACACCGGCAAAAAGTTCAACCACTCTAATATCATTGAATCCGACCTGCGTATTCTGTTTATCAAATAAAGACAACTGCTTGAAACACGGTCGGGTCAACCTGCAATATTCAGCAATCGAATCACACACATGCATTGCCTCAAGTTTTTCATTTATATCTATATAACTCATCTATCTTCCTGTTTTTAAATAAATCAATTCAAAATGGCAATCCATAATCATCAAGCACCCACTCTCCAAGATTTTGCGGAAATGGTATAAACGCCATATCTCGAATTTTCTTACTATAGACCTTTCGTAAACCCATGTCATTGATTTCTTCTCTACGCAGTTTACTTATAGATAAAAAATCACTTTCTTGTTCAATGCCTAAGAAACGTCTTCCTGTAAGGGAGGCGGCAATCCCCGTTGTACTACTTCCTGCAAACGGGTCAAGTATCCATGAATTGGGCTCTGTTGATGCGAGAATTATTCGCACTAACAGGTTTAACGGTTTTTGTGTAGGATGCTTTCCACAAGACTTTTCCCAACGAGCGATAGCTGGCAAATACCATACGTCCGTCATTTGCTTACCACCATTGATGAGCTTCATCAATTCATAATTATAATAGTGCGGTTTGTTCTTATGTTTCCTCGCCCAAATGACAAATTCCGTACTATAAGTAAAAAAACGACAAGAGATGTTGGGTGGTGGGTTAGTTTTTGCCCATGTTATGACATTTAATATTTTAAAGCCCAATTGTTGCAAAGCATTAGCTACTGAGAAGATATTGTGATAGGTACCGCTAACCCATATCGTTCCGTTATCCTTTAATTTTTCCCTACATAGCCCTATCCATTGTAAATTGAATTTATTGACAAATTCCAACGTACCACCCTTATCCCATTCTCCTTTATTTACACTTACAATTTTACCACTTTGGATACTGATGCCATTGTTACTAAGAAAGTATGGAGGATCTGCAAATATCATATCAAACTTGAAATTGAATTGAGAAAGTAACTTAATACAATCTCCTTCAAGCAAGGTGAAATCACGGTTGCAAGATTTATAATACGAAGATAGCATTCTTTTATCTATTAAATTTCTTGTTTGATTATTGTAATAAAATCTTTCAAAGTAGTCAAATTGAAAATTTTGGGAATGGTGTAATATGCCTCCTCTAATTTATTCCTTGCTGAATTCCAACCTATTCCATCCGTTATCCACACAAATTCATACCCTTCTATGCTATTTACTTTCGGTCCAACCTCTGTATACGAACGAGCAACCTCATTCAACTTGGATCCTCCACCACTATAAAAATTAACCTCTACAAGATATGTTTTTCTTGAAGTAGATATAACGAAATCAAAAACTTTTTGGTCTTTTCCCAATACTTCGGAAATTTTAGGAAATCTATAGGATGAAACTTGTGTTTGGTATATAACACCGGCTTTAGACAAAATATTTGCGACCAAACTTTCAGTAATCTCTCCACTTCGATTTTTGCGAGCATTTGTATCAAGTCCGGTCTCAACGCCAAATACATAGTCCACCAAGTCTTTTATTTCCGAATTACGAAAGACATCAGCAAGCCCTGTACCTTCAAGAAATTCCATCACTCCATCAATGCTTTGAAATAAAGAATGTACCAAACGGAAATCCCCGTTCTCATCAAAAAACTTTTTCTTGTCCTTCTTCCTTGTCGCAATAAGAATATCCATTACATCAAACACCTTTTTATCTCTTTTCCACAACGCCTCCACGGCTTCTCGCAAATTATCCTTACCTAACAGAAAATTAAGCATATTTAAGCTAATTGCTATATCGTCTACATTCTTCGCTATTTTTTTGAAATCGGAATAAAATGCTAATGTTGCATTAGTTTCTTTTAATTGGGACATAAAAAATTCAAAATCCTCTTTCGTGTGTACAGGTATCATAAAGCCAATTTTAATTGAATATCACCACTTGAGATAGTTGCATTTTTACTATTTGTTGCATAATTTCTCACTAACAATTCCGTAAGCTTTCCACGCTTAGCACCATTAGCATTCACGCTTCTTGAAGCCCAAACCCTGTTAATGTCGTAATCTGCATATAAATCATCAAAGAAACGATTTTTCCCATCTTTTCCTAAACAATCCGAATTGCTAAGCATAAATGGTATTTTTTCTTCATGGAGGCGATCACAGAAATGTTTAAGACGTATTTGAGACATATCATTAAAAGTTTCTTTGGCATAGTCATTAAAACTGGATGTGTTGCTTAACGGACGATAAGGAGGGTCGAAATAAAAGAACGTATTGCCTTCTATATATTTAAAAGTCTGCTCAAAATCCCCCGTTAAAATGGTTACATTCTGCAAAAGTTTGCTGTCGCTATGGATTGTATCAACATCACAAATAAGTGGTCGTTCATAGCGTCCACAAGGCACATTAAACTTACCCGACTTGTTCACACGATAAAGGCCATTGAAACAAGTGCGATTAAGGAAAAAGAAAAGAGTTGTATTCTCTATTGGATTAGTAGGTTTGCTATTAAAACGGTCACGCATACGTAAATAATATGCTTTTTTCGCATCCTCGTCTTTCACACGATAATAATCTTCTTGAATGGCAGAAAGCGATTGTATAAGTTCATCCGGTTGGTCACGAACAACAATATAACAAGTTATCAAATCTGGATTTATATCATTTATAACCGCATTTTTGATGTTTTTGTGAGTTTGAAGCATATGGAATAACATAGCACCACCACCTACGAACGGTTCTATGTAAGTAATATTCTCCATTTTGTCAAGGTCTGTTGGGAGCAATGCTTCAAGTTGTTCTATGAGTTGACTTTTCCCACCAACCCACTTAATAAAAGGCTTCGCTTTTGTCATTATATCAAATATATTATTGGTTGAAGCGCAAAGATAATGAATTTCTTTCAAATGTCCGCCGCTTTCGCTATATTTGAAGCCGAAATCCAAATCAACAGGAGATGAGATACATTGTTATATGCTTATTTACTCTTACCGTCCTTACGGTTCAAGCGACCTCATACGCAGGCGACATCATTCATATTGACGGGGAGGAATGGAATCTGCTGGCTAACCCGATAGAAGAAGATTCGGTCTTATTGGCACAAGTCCTGAACTTCTTGCCTGAAGAACGTGACCATAGTATGTCCAACTGGTACGGATATACCGCACATTGGGAAATGCGGGAGGGATGGCTTTACCTGACTGGAATTGAAACCGAACCATACGATGAAGTCCACCAAAGCCATTCCAGCCTGTTTCTTGATGCGGACACCCTAAAGCATGTCTTCTCTCCTTATTATAATGTAGAACAAAAAGCAATCTGCGCCTGTTGGATTAGCGGAGAATTCCGGGCTGGAAAAGGGAAAATGATACGCTATTCCCATGCAGGATTCGACCGCAATTTAGAAACAGAATTGTTTATGGATATAAAGAACGGACAAATCGTCTGCACTCAACTTTATCATAACTACAAGACAGAAGGGGTTACACCTCTGACCGTTTCTAACGAGTTATCGAAACGCTTCCCATGGAGCCGTTTCCCCGAATTGAGAGGAAAAGAACTTGCCGTAGAAGTGCAAAATGTATGTATTGATGAAGACGGACATCTTTCAGATGTCACGATTTATGCGCTTCATATTACCCATACCAATCAATCCTTTAAAGACCCGAATCATCCGCTTGTAAAAGCATTTATCGAAACAATGAAATCGGTTTATCCATGGCAAGTACTTTATATCTACGGCAAACGAACCGTTGAGTTCAATGATTCCCTTATCAAATTGAGTGAAGTAAAATAACATCAAAATAAAACAGATTTATGAAAAAGATTTTGAAAATTATCGGCTATACATTAGCCGGACTAATCCTTATCCTAATCACCTCCGCATTGCTTATCCGCTTCGTTTTCAAAGAGCAAATGATAGCATATACTTCTAAGCTTGAAGAGAAAGAACGTATCGAATTATTACGTAATGCCACGCCATACGCTTCCGATACGGCACATTATCATTTTATATATCAACAAGACACGCTTCAGGCACAAAAGATACGTGCGTATTTCCGCCTCGACACCCTATTGACCGATTCTTCCGCAAGCACTTGGGATAAGGCTTTGACCTTAGCTAAGTTCGTGGCAAGCAATATCCCGCACGCCAACCAAACGAAATATCCCGAAAAACGCAATGCCATCGCCCTTTGGGAATATACCCGCACCATAGAACCGGCATTCAATTGCCGCCTGCATTCCATTTTGTTGCATGAACTGATGCTATCGGAAGGCATTACCAACCGCTTCGTCACTTGCCTTCCGGCAGATACGCTCGATTCGGATTGCCATGTGGTAAATTTGGTTTGGCTTCCCGAACAAAACAAATGGGCGATGATAGACTCGGATATGCAAGCATGGATAAGCAATCCCGAAGGCACTCCCCTCTCACTGGCAGAGATGCGGGAACGGTATATTTCCGGTTCTCCGATGCAAATCAATCCTTTGTCCGATAGCATAGAAGAAGACTTCAATTATGATTATTACCGTTCGTATTGGGCGAAAAACCTTTATTGGTTTATCTGTTGGGAAGAAACGGGATATGGCAAAGAGGATTCCATGAAAGGCCGTCAAATCACATTGGCACCTGCTGGGTTCACCGACCCTGACGCATGTCCTTCGGATATACACACAACGGATGCCGAACGGTTTTGGGCGGCTCCTGATTCGATATAAGCCATATCACTGTCTTTTTTTAAATACGGTTGACACCTAAATTCAACAACAATGAAAAAGACAACAGAATTGCTCCATTCTTCATTGGAGCGCGCTCGTATCCAACAGGAGATTTATGAGCAGATCCGCATCCAAGGCATGACTTGGGAG
>CASFRN010000005.1 GCA_949296855.1 uncultured Bacteroides sp.
GCCGTGGTACGTGCTTCGTTGCGTGGAGCTACTGTGATAGCGGTTGATTTGGATGACGAAAAATTAGCATTGGCGCATCGGACAGGGGCAACGTATGTCATCAATTCTAAAACGGAAGATGTGCGCGAACGTGTGCGTCAGTTGACAAATGGCTTGGGTGCGGATGTGGTGATAGAAGCTGTGGGCAGTCCGGCTACATACGTGATGGCGGTAGATGCGGTAAGCTTTACCGGTCGGGTGGTATGTATCGGTTATGCCAAAAGCGAAGTGGCTTTCCAAACCAAGTACTTTGTGCAGAAGGAATTGGACATCCGTGGCTCGCGCAATGCATTACCTGCCGATTTTCGTGCGGTTATTCATTATCTGCAAAGCGGAAATTGTCCGATAGAAGAATTTATTTCGGCTGTTGTCGCTCCTGAAGAAGCGCAACAGGCAATGGAACAATGGGCTGCCAATCCGGGAAAAGTTTTCCGTATTTTAGTGAAGTTTTAATTTAAAGAAATGGTTATATGAAAAGATTGCTTGCGTTAGGGTTGTTGTCTTTGACATTAGGGACCTCATTAAAGGCACAAGTAACCGAACGTCCTCGTCCGGTAGAGTGGGAACAGTTAGTGCCGGGTGCACGCTTTATGGACCGCTTTTTGCCGATGCCTGATGGAGTGAAAGGACAACATATTTGGGGTACAGATAGTGTGCAGGGACGTTATGTAGACAATGGCATCGAATTGCCGGATGTTTCGTTTTGGGGCGGCAATATCTTGCAGACTGCTGATGGGAAGTATCATTTGTATGTATGCGGTTGGCCCGAACGTTCGCCCAAAGGACACATGTTTTGGGGAAACTCGACTGTATTCCATGCGGTGAGTGATAAATTGTCTGGACCGTATCAAGTGCAAAATTCGATAGGTAAAGGACATAACCCCGAAGCTTTCCGGTTGGCAGACGGGCGTGTAGTGGTTTATGTAATTGACGGTTATTACATAGCTGATAAGGAAGACAGTCCGGTGTGGATGTATCAGAAGTTTGACTTTGACGCACGTGACCGTAAGATTATCGAAGGGCTTTCTAATCTTACTTTTGCTCGCCGTCCTGACGGCTCTTACCTGATGGTATGCCGAGGAGGAGGTGTATGGATTAGCCGCGACGGATTGTCGGCTTACCGGCAATTGACAGACAAACGGGTTTATCCGGATGTAGAGGGACGTTTTGAAGACCCGGTGGTATGGCGGGACAGTTTGCAATATCATTTGATAGTAAACGATTGGTTGGGGCGTATCGCTTTTTACCAACGTTCGAAAGACGGACTGCATTGGGTAACTGAACAAGGTGAAGCATACGTACCCGGTGTTTCTGTGCATCGTGACGGTGAAGTAGAGTATTGGTTTAAGTACGAACGTCCGAAGGTATTTCAGGATAAGGAAGGGCGTGCCGTGCAGATGAATTTTGCGGTGATAGATACATTGAAATGGGAAGACTTGCCCGGCGACCGGCATTCATCGAAGAACATTTGCATTCCGCTGAACAAAGGTTTGTTGCTTTCCGTATTGAACGAAGAACCGATAACTGCTGCTACCAAACGTATTGAAGTACGCATTAAAGCGGAACCGGATTTTCATCCGCAAACCGATGTGGATGTGGAATCATTGCGCTTTGGTTCATACAACGAAGTCAACTTTGGCAGAGGTTGTAAACCTGTAAAGACTCGGAAAGAAGGCGACGATTTGATTGTGGTGTTCAATGGAAAAGGAAGTGGTATCACTGCCGATGAATTTGCACCGAAATTGATAGGGCGTGACGTAAAAGGAAATTTGTTGTATGGTTATGCCCGTTTGCCTTACGTGGATTATGCTCCGGCTTTGCTTTCTGCCCGTCGTCCGACATACGATAGAGAACAAAATGTATGGAAAGTGCAAGTGGAAAATTTCGGCTTATCGGCTTCTCAACCGGCTGAAGTAGAAATCTATTCAGCCGACCAATCGTTGGCAAAAGGAGAGGTTTCCGTTCTTGCCCCTTATGGAAAGACAGAACTGACATTGCATTCCGTTGAGGCTTTGCCTACAGATTCTGTTGCGTGCGAAGTGGTTATCCGTAGCGGTGAGGTGGAATTGGAAAGAGTGAAGTTTGAGTGATGATTTAGAAGTACGCTTATGAAAAAGATTCTTTTTTTACTTGCGTTCGTTTGCCTAATGATTCTGCTTTATTCGTGTCAGTCATCTGCAGGCTTTCGGGTCGTTTCTCCCGATGAGGCTTTAGAAGTGTCTGTTTCGAAAGATTCTTCCGGACTTTATGTCTATTCGTTTGTAGCCCAAGGAGAAGAATTGATTGCTTCTTCTCGTATTGGCTTTGAAGGGAAACATCAAGGAATGATTCCCGGTGCAGATTGGAGTGTTTCGTCATCTGTTTCCAGCTATGATGGGGTTTGGAAGCCAGTTTGGGGAAAACGAAGAGAGGTGAAAGACCAATATAATGAACTAATCTTATCGTTTAAAGCACCGGACGGGCAACAAGGCATTAACCAAATCCAGGTTGTCTTTCGAGTGTATAACGATGGAGCTGCTTTCCGGTATATGATTCCGCAAGAAGCTGGGCAGAGCGAGGAGGTTGTAAGCGAATCTACTCAATATAACTTTGCCGGTGATTATACGGCATGGTTCTATAATGGCGAATTTCATAATTTAGGACCGGATAAATTGAGTGAGGTGGAAGGAGAGCGTCAACCTGTTATGACCATTCAGGCAGGCGGGCATCAGTTTATGGCTCTTCATGAAGCCGATTTAAAAACGGGAGAGCCTTTGCTCTTATCTTCATTGAAAGGAGAACAAACATTTAACGTAGCTTCTAAGCCTGCTCAATTGGAATCGGGGTATGTTTCTGCGTGGCGTGTTGTCTTGCACGGAAAAACACCGGGAGAGATGGTCGATTCGCATTTGCTTGAACTGTTGAATCCGGAACCTGCCGGTGATTTTTCATGGGTAAAGCCCGGAGTTGCTGTATGGGACTGGCGTATTAACGGTGCAATTACAGACGATGGCTTTACCTATACGATGACTTATCCCTCGTGGGTGCGTATGGTTGATTTTGCTTCCGAGCAAGGATTCAAGTATTTGGTCTTGGATGCGAATTGGTATGGACCGGAGTTTGATGACGAATCAGATCCGTTGTCAGGAGGTAAGGTGAACGATGTAAAACGAATCTTGGAATATGGGAAAGAGAAAGGAGTCGGCATTTGGTTGTATCTGAATGATGTTGGCGGGCGGCAATATCCGATAGAAGAAACCTTGAAGCAATATAGC
>CASFRN010000006.1 GCA_949296855.1 uncultured Bacteroides sp.
CTATTTCGTCCTGCGACTTCACCCGTACCCGTTTCATCCAAGCGTCAAGGTCTTCCTTGGCGAAGAAGCAAAGTTTTCCTCCCGGCTTATAGTAAGGGATTGCGCGGCGCATCATCATCTTATAGAGATAACTGGGTTTCAGTCCGAGGTATCGGGCCGCTTCAGTGGTGGTCATTAAATTGCGTTCACTTTTCATATCCATTCGTTTTATAATTGTTGCTTGTACCATTGGAAAACCGGAATCTGCTGTTTGTCAGCCTATTGTTTTCTTCTGTTTCCGATGCAAAGTTAAGTTTGACCCGAAGTGGCCCAATGGGGAACAAATGGGGAAAGTGTACAAAAAGGAAATGCGCCATACCGTTGTGTGTGAGCGGTATAGCGCATGGGTATAATGAAAATATATTTTGTCGAATGGGGAAACGGCGGGCAGCTATGGGGTGTTATTCAGCCGTCTTGCATTTTCGATGGCCTTGTCGATGGCTTTACGGAAATTCCGGTTCTCTTCTGTCGCCCCTTTGCCGCAGACATCGCTGCGGTGTTTGTCATAGTAGGACTTGGATATGCCGCAATGCTTCAGGAACCCTTCCGCCCAAAGTCTGCCGCGTTCACGCGGCCTGATGGCCTGTGACACGGAGAACACCATGTAGCAGACACGCAGGTTTTCTTTCGGACGGACGGTAACGGGGCGTGAGGTCGGCTTCAGGTTCATGAAATTAACGAAGTCGCTTCCCGATGCAAACTCAAATTGGCAGTCATTGCATACTTCGTAGATGAACAGGCACAGGGCAAGGTTAACGGTGTCCATCCATAAGGCCGTTTCCTGCAACAGACTTGCACGGCTCATGGCTTGCCCTCCTTCATCCGGTTGATGTCAGACAGGATGCTTCCGGCGATACCATGCAGGCGTTCCACCAGCACGTCAATAAACATCGGCTTGAAACAATATACGCAGAAATACCTGTCGCGCTCCTGCTGCCACTCGTTATATAAATGGTCGGTTTGTGCGTGAGCCGTGTCGTACTCCGCTTTCTTGGCATCGCATTCATCGGACAGTTTCATGTATTCCTCCGAATCCAACGGCAGGAAATCCAGACGGTTGCTCAGTGCCGAATATTTGCGCCAGAGTTCAGTGGCGGCGGCTTTCGCTTCCTCATAGCGGAGTTCAAACGGTTTCAGGTATTCTTCAAAAAGGGTTTCAAAGTCCACAGCCTGCAATGGCTTCCTGTCAAGGGACAGGTATGTTCCACTCTCCGAAAAAAGGGAGGATGAAAATTTCAGAAGCTGATCCGCGTCCTTTTCCGCCAATGATTCCGCTTCTTCTACAACCGTGTTCGTCTCGCTGAAGTCCCGGTAAAACAGGGATAACAATAGGGCTTGGCCAAAAGAAAGTGAACCTTGCTCGCAAGTGGAGAGAAGCATGTTCACTTCGTGCAACCGTTGTGAAATATTTGATAGCGTACCACTCATAATCATAGAAACATTGTCATATATGCCGGAAGATACAGTATGTCTTCTTCCTTACGCATATCTTTCGTATAAACCAGATATTTGTTTTTTATCCGTGCCGAGAATTTTCTGCAAAAGGCATCCAAGGAAGCATGTGCC
>CASFRN010000007.1 GCA_949296855.1 uncultured Bacteroides sp.
CATAATTGTTCATTGTTCCGACTATAATCGGAACTGAAACGTCATGCAGTATTGCAAGGGGAAAAGAGGTAGAAAGGAAGAGACATTCGTTTCCACTCACAAAGATAGTCGCGGGCTTGTTTTTCATAGAGGAAATATACGAATTATCTTTCAAATGACAACGCCTCTTTGATGCTTTGCGCTACAGATTCTCCAACCACTTGAGCAAGTTCTTCTATCGAAGCCTCCCGGATGCGCTTTACGCTTTTGAACTTTTTCAGCAATTCGGCTTTCCGTTTTTCGCCTACGCCTTTAATGTTATCCAATGCCGATGCCACTTGCCGTTTGCTTCGCTTTTCTCGGTGGAAGGTGATGGCAAAGCGGTGCACTTCGTCTTGTATGTTTTCCAATAAATGGAAGAGGGGAGTACCTTGCTTCAGCCCGATATTCATAGGCGGGAATCCGAAAAGGATTTCCGAGGTACGGTGGCGGTTGTCTTTAGCAAGTCCGGCAATGGGAATGTGCAGGTGCAGTTCGTCTTCGATGACTTCTCGCACCACTTCCATTTGTCCCTTTCCGCCATCGGTCAATATCAAGTCGGGCAGTTCGCCTTGCTCATTCAAGATGCGTGAATAACGGCGGCGCACTACCTCTTGCATCGAAGCGTAATCATCCGGACCTACCACCGTCTTGATGTTGTATTTGCGGTAATCTTGCTTGCTGGGGCGTCCTTTCTTGAATACCACGCAAGCTGCTACAGCATCCGCGCCTTGGATGTTCGAGTTATCGAAGCATTCGATGTGCAGGGGCATTTTCTCCATGTGCAGTTGCTCTTGTATCTCTTTCAAGAGGCGGACGCTCCGTTGTTCGGGATTCAGTTTCTCGGCTTGCTTCAACCGGTCTACTTTGTATTGTTTCACGTTGAGGATGGAAAGCTCTAACAGATGTTTTTTATCGCCTCGTTGAGGAATGGTGAAGGTTATGCCTTCCATTTCCAATTCTAATTCGAACGGTATGATGATTTCTTTTGATCGGCTCTTGTAACGCGCGCGCATTTCTATGATGCCCATTTCCAATAATTCTTCTTTGGTCTCGTCCAGCCGTTTCTTGTATTCGAAAGTGAATGCCTGGTTGATGCATCCGTTTGTAATGTGCAGGTAATTGATGTAGGCGGATTTCTCATCGGCTTCGATGGCAAATACGTCGATGTTGTGCAATACCGAACTGACCACTTCGCTCTTCGAACGGTAGCTTTCTATCAGTTCGTATTTCTCCTTTATCTGTTGTGCTTCTTCGAATCTCATTTCTTCGGCAAGGTGCATCATCTCCCGCATCATTCCTTGGCTTATCTTTTGCGTGTTCCCTTTCAGAAGTTCTTTGATGGAAGCGATGTTTTTCATGTATTCCTCGTGCGATTGTGCGCCGATGCAAGGGCCTTTGCAATTCTTGATGTGGTATTCCAGACATACGCGGAACTTGTTCGCCTGTATGTTTTCGGGAGTCAGTGCCAAGTGGCAAGTGCGGAGCGGATAGAGCCTTTTGATAAGTTCGAGCATGGCTTGCATGGAAGGGAAATGCGTGTAGGGACCAAAGTAAGTAGAGCCGTCCCGCACAATCTTCCGGGTCTTGAATACCCGCGGAAAGTATTCGTTGCTTACGCAAATGGAAGGGTAGCTTTTGTCGTCTTTCAGCAAAACGTTATAGCGGGGCTTGTATTTCTTGATAAGGTTGTTCTCTAACAAGAGCGCGTCTTCTTCCGTATTCACTACGATGTAGCGGATGTCGGCAATCTTGCTTACGAGGATGCGGGTCTTTGCCGAGTGGTGGTCTTTCGAGAAATAAGAGTAAACGCGGCGTTTCAAGTTTTTTGCTTTCCCTACATAGATGATGGTTCCTTCCGCATTCAGGTATTGGTAGATACCCGGAGCGGTCGGCAGGTTCATCACAATGCCCCGCAAATAATCGTTTGTCTTTAGCTCTTCCATAGATTCTTTTATATGAACACAACACAGAGACACGGAGGTACAGAGACCTTGTGTTTTGAGAAATTAGAAACTCTGTGTCTCCGTGGCTCTGTGTTCGATGAAATTATAATTGCAACAATGTCGTTACTTCCACATCATCGGGGAAGGCTTTCCGTCCGTTCAGCCCTTTCAGTTCGATAACGAAGTTGATGTACGTCTGTTTGGCTCCGCTTTGCCGTACCAACCGATGTGTTGCCGCCATCGTTCCCCCTGTAGCAAGAAGGTCATCGTGAAGCAAGACCACATCGTCTTCGGTGATGGAGTCCTTGTGGATTTGGATGGTGTCGGTGCCGTATTCTTTGGCGTATGTTTCTTCCAATACTTCGGCGGGGAGCTTACCCGGTTTGCGTGCCATGACGAAGCCGGCTCCGAGGCGTGCGGCAAGTGCTCCGCCTAAGATGAAGCCTCTCGACTCGATGCCTACTACTTTGGTGATGCCTTTGTCCTTGTACATCTCAACCAACTCGTCGATAAGCCCTTGCAGGCACTCGGCGTTTTTGAAGAGGGTGGTCACGTCGTAGAATAAGATTCCCGGCTTGGGGAAGTCAGGGATTTCCCTGAGGTTTTTGCGTAAAGTTTCCTTGTTCATATCCAGTGTTTTATGTTTGTTTCTTAAACTTGTTGTTTCACGTGAAACATCGTGCTTTTACCTGCCTAACAGGACGAGAAGCACATTGATGTCGCTTGGCGAGATGCCCGGAATGCGGCTTGCTTGCGCCAAGGTTTCGGGGTCTATCTTGATGAGCTTCTGACGGGCTTCGGTGGAAAGCGAATTCAGGTTGGCATAGTCGAACTTTCCTTTTATCTTGATGCTTTCCAACCGATGGATTTTATCGGCAATCATCCGCTCGCGGTCGATGTAGCCTTTGTACTTGATGAGCACTTCGGCGGCTTCCAAGGTCTCTTCCTTCCGGTCGGTCACCTTGTCCAATTCGGCTTGGAAGGCGGGGATGTGTGGCGCGATATTTTCAATGGTGATTTGCGGACGGCTTAATAAATCAATCAGCTTGCACCCATGAGCCAGCCGGGCGGTGCCTAAGCTTTCTAATGTATCGTTAATCTTATCCGCCTTGATGGAATATTCTTTCGTAAAGTCTATCAAGTGTTGCACGGCTTCCCGCTTGCGGCAAACCATGTCGTAGCGTTCGCGCTTGGCAAGCCCTAACCGGTAAGAACGTTCGGTGAGCCGCATATCCGCATCGTCTTGACGGAGCAGGATGCGGTATTCGGCACGGGAAGTGAACATGCGGTAAGGTTCGTCCACGCCTTTGGTCACTAAGTCGTCTATCAGCACACCGATATATGCTTCGTCTCTTCCAAGTACGAAGGGTTCGCCTCCCGTACAGTTCTGGTGTGCGTTGATGCCGGCGATGATGCCTTGCCCTCCCGCTTCCTCGTATCCGGTGGTGCCGTTCACTTGTCCCGCGAAGAACAAGTTCTTTACGATTTTCGATTCCAATGTATGCTTGAGTTGGGTAGGGTCGAAGTAATCGTATTCAATGGCATAGCCCGGGCGGTAAGCCACTACATTGCGGAAGCAAGGTATCTTGCGCAGGGCTGCAAACTGGATGTCCATCGGGAGCGAAGAAGAAAAGCCGTTCAAGTAAAGTTCACGGGTGGTTTCGCCTTCCGGTTCCAAGAACAACTGGTGTTGCGGCTTGTCGGGGAAAGTGACTATCTTGGTCTCGATGCTGGGGCAATAGCGCGGGCCGATGCTTTGGATTTGCCCGTTATAGAGAGGGGAGTCGGCAAGCCCGCTCCGCAAAACGGCGTGCACTTCTTCGTTGGTATAGCATGTCCAGCATTGCAATTGCTTCAGGCGGCGCGGCTCGCTGATGAAGGAGAAGCGGTGGAAATCGTTTTCCCCGTCTTGTGTTTCCATCAACGAGAAGTCTACGCTCCGCGCGTCGATGCGGACAGGTGTACCGGTCTTCATGCGCCCGTATGTGATGCCGTGGCGGGCGATTGATTCGGTCAGGTGATACGAAGCGGGTTCGGCGCAACGTCCTCCTGCTAACATCTTGCGTCCGATGTGCATCAGCCCGTTCAGGAAAGTTCCTGCGGTCAGGATAACGCATCGTGCATGAAAAGTGACACCCCAGCAGGTGGTCACGCCTTTCACTTCTCCGTCCTCTACGAGGAGCTCTTCTACCGTATCTTGCCAGATGTGCAGGTTGGGGATGTTCTCTAAGATTTCGCGCCAAGTCCAAATAAACTTGGCACGGTCGCATTGTGCGCGGGGACTCCACATAGCCGGACCTTTCGAACGGTTCAGCATGCGGAACTGGATGGCGGTGCGGTCGGTCACGATGCCCATATAGCCTCCTAACGCGTCTATCTCGCGCACGATTTGCCCTTTGGCTATCCCGCCCACGGCAGGATTGCAACTCATTTGGGCAATCTTGTTCATGTCCATCGTAATGAGGCAGGTTTTCGAGCCTAAGTTGGCAGATGCCGCCGCGGCCTCGCATCCGGCGTGTCCCGCCCCGATTACAATCACGTCGTAGTTAAAATCCATTCGTCTTTACGTTTTAATATACGGCGCAAAAATACGAAAAAAAGACGGGTTTAGCTATTTCTTTCACCACAGATTACACAGATTCTAATAATATAAATTTCCCCATTAAACTATCTTTGAAAACGAAGATAACTTACTTTGCCAATTCATATATCTTCTGCAGCGGATGCAGATATATGAAATAGCGGATGCAGTATATATTACTTTGGAGAAGCAGGAGAATGTCGGATTGAGGGCAATCTGATATTTATAATTGTTCCAATCTGTGTAATCTGTGGTGAGCCAATCTCATCCTATCTCCGCAAGCATGGCGAGGGCTTTGTTTTCGGCTTGCTCCATGATTTCACGCTCGCCCGGACCTTTATCGTTGATGCCGCACAGGTGCAGGATGCCATGGATGATGACCCGATGAAGCTCGGTTTTATACGAAGCGTTGAATTGTTCGGCATTGGTGCGCACCGTGTCAAGGCTGATAAACAGGTCGCCCGAAATGCGGTTCCCTTCGGTATAGTCGAAGGTGATGATGTCGGTGTAATAATCGTGTTGCAGGTATTGGCGGTTCACTTCCAATATCTTCTCGTCCGAGCAGAAGATGTAGGCGATTTCTCCTACCTTCTTCCCATAGGTTTGGGCTACGGCTTTCACCCATTCCGTAGTCTCTCTTTTCTTGATGTGGGGCATTTCCACCCCTTCGGTCTGATACGTAATCATAGATAGTTCGTTTAAATTTTATTCACCACAGAGGACACAGAGTATCACGGAGGGATAATAAATTTAAATACTCTGTGTGCCTCTGTGTTCTCTGTGGTGAAAATTCAGTTATTTAGAAGAATAAATAGCAAACAAAGATAGCGGCAAGGATGCCCGCCAAGTCGGCAAGCAAGCCGCAAGGTACGGCATGGCGCGTCTTCGCTACACCTACACTTCCGAAATACACCGCAAGGATGTAGAACGTAGTGTCGGTAGAGCCTTGGAAGATACACGCCAATCTGCCCACGAATGAATCGGCTCCGTAGGCACTCATGGCATCTACCATCAATCCGCGTGCCCCGCTTCCGCTCAAAGGTTTCATCAGAGCCGTAGGAAGCGCGCCTACGAAATCACTATTTAATCCACACATCTCAACCAGAGAAGCAATGCCTTGCGTCAGGTAATCCATGCATCCCGATGCACGGAATACGCCGATAGCGACCAATATCGCCACAAGATAGGGGATGATGCGCACGGCGGTGGTAAATCCTTCTTTTGCGCCTTCGATGAAAGCATCGTACACATTCACTTTCTTACGGATGCCCGCCGCGATGAATCCGATGATAATCACGAAGAGGAACACATTGGCAAAGGTGGTGGAGTAAAGGTCAATCTGGTCTTGCGATAAGGTGCTGAAGAACCAAATGATGCCTACAATGAACAGGGTAGCTCCCCCCAAGAACAGGAGAATCGTGCGGTTCAAGAGGTTGATGCGCTGGTAAAGCGCCACGGCGATAATGCCCGCCAAAGTAGAGATAAAGGTGGCGATGAGTATCGGCACGAACACATCGGTAGGTTGTGCCGCCCCCAACTGGGCACGGTAGACCATGATGCTGATAGGAATCAAAGTCAGCCCGGAGGTGTTAATCACCAAGAACATAATCATCGGATTGGTGGCTGTATCTTTCTTCGGGTTCAGCTCTTGCAAGCCTTCCATCGCTTTCAGTCCGAGGGGCGTGGCGGCATTGTCCAGCCCCAACATATTGGCTGCCATGTTCATGAAGATGCTTCCCGTTACGGGATGTCCCTTGGGTATATCGGGGAAAAGTTTGGAGAACAAGGGGCTGAGCACACGCGAGAAAAGGGCGATGACTCCGCCTTGTTCTCCGATGCGCATGATGCCCATCCAAAGTGCCAGCACACCGGTAAGCCCGAGGGAAATCTCGAAAGCCGACTTAGAAGAAGCAAACGTAGAATTGATGATGTCGGGGAATACTTCCGCATCACCGAAGAAAACCAGCCGTATCGTAGCTACAATAAAAGCCAGCACGAAGAATGCAATCCAAATGTAGTTCAGGACCATAGTTCTATTGTTTTTAGGAGTTAAAGGAGTTAAAAGGAGTTATCGTCCGCTAAAGCGGACTTAGAAGTTAAAAGCCAATAGTTTAGCTAATGTTTTCATTTACAAAGGTATTGGCTTTTAACTTCTGCGAGCGGAGCGAAGCATAACTTCTTCTAACTCCTTTAACTCCTTAATTTATTTCCCCGCAAAAGTAAAGAATTAATTTCGAAAATGATAACTTTGCCTCCATGAAATACAAAAGAGTCAAGTACATTTGTTGGGCGGTTCTCTTGCTTTTGCTTGCAGGAGTAGGCATGTGCGCCAAGATGCCCGGTGCAGGAGAGTGGTATGCGCGGGAAGTCTATCCGTATGTGTCCGTTATGCTTTCGGGTGTGGCTTCGGTGGTGCCTTTCTCGCTTTGCGAAGTCACGGTATTAGGTTTTGTTCTATGCCTGATAGCCTTGCCTTTTTGGATGAGAAAACATCAAGCACCGTGGGGGAAGGTTTGTGCAAGGGAAGCCGAGGTTTTGCTTTGGGTGTATGTCTGGTTCTATTGGGCTTGGGGCATGAATTATTTCCGTGATGATTTCTTCACCCGTTCGGAAACTAAACGGGTCGCATACGAGGAAGTGCGCTTTCGTCAGTTTATCGGGCAGTTTGTAGATAGTTTGAATGCGGCATATATTCAAGGCACTTCGTTATCGGAAAAGGAAATCCAGAGCGGGATTAAAGCGGTATATCGGCAAGTGCCCGAACGGTTCGGCTTGACCCTTCCTAAAGACTTCCAGCATCCGAAGCGGTCTTTGGTCAACGGGCTGTATTCTAAAGTCGGGGTATTGGGTTATATGGGACCTTTCTTCGATGAGTCGCACGTCAATCACGAATTGCTTCCCGTGCAGTATCCGTTTACTTACGCTCACGAGTTATCCCATCTGTTAGGAGTAAGCAACGAGGCGGAAGCCAATTTTTGGGCATATCAGGTTTGCGTCCGCTCCGAAAACAAATTCGTACGCTATTGCGGATATTTCGGACTCTTACCTTATATATATAGGGACGCTTATCGGATGTTGGATGAAGCCGATTTTAAGAAATGGGCAAACCGCATTCGTCCCGGCATCTTGCGGGAGCTTCGTGAAAAGGAAGTTTATTGGGACGGGCGGTATAGTCCGTTGATGGGTGCGGTGCAAGATGCCCTCTATGATTGGTACCTGAAAGGGAACCGCATCCCGTCGGGCAAGAAGAATTACGGCGAAGTGGTGGGTATGATACTTGCTTTGCCCGAAAACTGGTGGTGATTGGATGCTTCGAGAATCCGGAATTCGTGTGCAAGGGGGAAAGGTGCGCTTGTTTTTGCGATTCTCGGCAATTGGTAAAAGAATGATATGTGGGTCGAATGCGTTCAATGTGTCGTGTCTGTGTATGTATTTGACAAATTTTTCTTTCTTTTTGTCTATTGTTTTGTTTTATTTTTATTCATTTTGCTTTTTGTGCTTGTCTTATTTCGCTTCGCATTTTAGAAAAACTATTCCTTTGTGTCTCTGAGTTCGGATAAAAATGTGTATATTTACGCCGTGAAATACATACTATAACGAACAAATGGCCATTATCATTAAGAAAGTAAGCTCGAAGAAGGAGCTGAAGACCTTTATCCGTTTCAATTACGAGTTATACAAAGGGAATCCCTATTCAGTACCCGATTTATACGATGATATGTTGGGCACATTCAGTCCGAAGAAGAATGCGGCTTTTGAATTTTGCGAGGCCGATTACTTCCTTGCCTATAATGACAATAAGGTAGTGGGGCGAGTGGCGGCAATCATCAATCATCGTGCCAACGAGACGTGGAACAAGAAGGAAGTGCGTTTCGGGTGGATAGACTTCATCGACGATGAGGAAGTGTCGAAAGCTTTGCTCGATACGGTGGCGCGTTGGGGAAAGGAACGAGGCATGGAAGCGATGGTGGGGCCGCTGGGCTTTACCGACATGGATGCGGAAGGTATGTTGATAGAGGGGTACGACCAATTGGGTACCATGTCTACCATTTATAATTACCCCTATTATCCGCGACATATGGAGAAGCTGGGCTTCGAAAAAGAAACAGATTGGGTGGAATTCAAGATGAAAGTGCCAGACGTCATACCGGAAAAGTTTGTGCGTATCTCCGAAATCATTCTTCAGAAGTATAAGCTGAAGATAAGGAAGCTGAAGCGGAAAGAGATTAAGGAGAAGAATTACGGCCAGCGTATTTTCGACCTGATAAATGAAGCATACGCGCCTTTGTATGGTTATTCGAAGATGACTCAAGGGCAAATCAACCAGTATATCAAGATGTATTTGCCGCTGATAGACTTACGGATGGTTTCGGTTATAGAGGATGAAGCGGGGAATCTGATTGCCGCGGGCATTTCGATGCCGTCGCTTTCTGTAGCGTTGCAGAAAGCGAAAGGGAAGATGTTGCCTTTCGGGTGGTATCACCTGTTGAAAGCGTTGTTCATCAAGCGGCCGAAGATATTGGATTTGCTGTTAGTAGGCGTGAAGCCGGAGTATCAAAGTAAAGGTGTAAACGCATTGCTCTTTTATGACTTGATTCCGGTGTATCAGCAGATGGGCTTTGAGTACGGAGAAAGCAATCCCGAATTGGAAGACAACAAGAAGGTGCAATCGCAATGGAGCGTGCTTAATCCGGAGCAGCACAAACGCCGCCGGGCTTATAAGAAGATGTTGTGAGAATAAGTGTTTAAGTGTATGGAAGAAGAAAACGAACAGATACGGCCAGCCGTTTCTTATACGGAAGAAAACATCCGTCATTTGAGCGATATGGAGCACGTGCGTACCCGTCCGGGTATGTACATCGGCCGCGTGGGGGACGGTTCGCAGGTAGAGGACGGAATCTATGTCTTGCTGAAAGAAGTGATAGACAATAGTATCGATGAATTTAAGATGGGAGCGGGCAAGCGTATTGATATCCAGTTGGAAGACGATTTGCGTGTATCTGTACGCGATTATGGCCGGGGTATTCCGTTGGGCAGCCTGGTCGATGCTGTTTCCATGTTGAATACCGGAGGGAAGTATGACACGAAAGCCTTCAAGAAAAGCGTAGGACTGAACGGTGTGGGGGCGAAGGCGGTCAATGCCTTAAGCTCGCGTTTCGTAGCGCGGAGTGTGCGTGACGGTCAGATGCGCGAAGCCGTATTCGAACGGGGTAGCCTGATAAGCGACAAGACCGGTGCAACCGATGAGGAGAACGGCACGTTTATCTTCTTTGAACCGGACAACACGTTGTTCTTAAATTATCATTTCCGCCCAGAGTTCATCGAGACCATGCTTCGCAATTATACGTACCTCAATACAGGGCTTTCCATTTATTATAATGGCAGGCGCATCGTGAGCCGTAACGGGCTGGAAGACTTGCTGAACGACAACATGACCACGCCGGGGTTATACCCGATTGTGCACCTGAAAGGGGAGGACATTGAGATTGCCTTCACGCATACGGCGCAATATGGCGAGGAATATTATTCGTTTGTCAACGGGCAACACACCACGCAGGGAGGTACTCACCAAAGTGCTTTCAAGGAACACTTGGCACGTACCATCAAGGAGTTTTACGGGAAGAATCTCGAGTATCAGGACATACGTAACGGATTAGTGGCGGCTATAGCCGTCAATGTCATTGAGCCGACTTTTGAAAGCCAGACCAAGATTAAGCTGGGTTCGTTGGTTATGGCCCCCGAAAAAGATTCCGACGGGAATCCGTATCCGCTTTCGGGCATCAGTGTCAATAAGTTTGTGGGAGATTTCATTAAGGAGAATGTTGACAATTACTTGCACAAGCATCCCGATATGGCTGATGTGATGCTGCAGAAGATTCAGGAGTCGGAAAAAGAGCGGAAGGCGATAGCTGGCGTGACCAAGATAGCCCGCGAGAGGGCGAAGAAAGCCAACCTTCATAACCGTAAGTTGCGTGATTGCCGTGTGCATCTGAACGACCAGAAAACGCCGAAAGACGAAGGAAACGACCCGCGCTTGGAAAGCTCTATCTTCATAACCGAAGGTGATTCGGCAAGCGGTTCCATTACGAAGAGCCGCGATGTAAATACACAAGCCGTGTTCAGCTTGCGCGGAAAACCCTTGAACTCGTTTGGCTTGACCAAGAAAGTGGTATATGAAAACGAGGAGTTCAATCTCCTTCAAGCGGCATTGAATATTGAAGACGGACTGGACGGACTCCGGTATAATAAGGTAATAGTAGCCACCGATGCTGATGTGGACGGAATGCATATCCGCTTGCTGATGATAACCTTCTTTCTCCAGTTCTTCCCGGATTTAATTAAAAAGGGTCACGTATATATCTTGCAGACCCCTCTCTTCCGTGTGCGCAACCGGAAGAAGGGAGTATACGAAACGATTTATTGTTATTCGGAAGAAGAACGGCTGGCTGCAATCGAGAAATTAAGTCCGAATCCAGAAATCACCCGATTCAAAGGATTAGGAGAAATATCCCCAGATGAATTCCGGAACTTTATCGGTAAAGACATGCGCCTGGAGCAGGTTTCCCTGCGCAAGACCGATGCCGTAGGCGAATTGCTGGAGTTCTATATGGGCAAGAATACAATGGAGCGTCAAAACTTCATTATCAATAATTTGGTAGTAGAAGAAGACTTAATCAGTTGATAGTGAAGAGTGAATAGTTAATAGTTATTTCCGATGGCTGTTGACCGTTCACTATTCACTGTTTATTGTTAATTATGAACTCATGAAAAGAGCAATATTTCCGGGGACATTCGATCCCTTTACCGTAGGGCACTATTCGGTAGTGGAGCGTGCCTTGACTTTTATGGATGAGATTATCATCGGTATCGGTGTGAACGAGAAGAAACATACGTGGTTTCCTACCGAGAAGCGTGTACGGATGATTGAGAAACTTTATGCCGGCAATCCCCGCATCCGGGTGGAGGCATACGATGGGCTGACGGTAGATTTCGCTTGCCGTAGGGAAGCGAAGTTCATCATCCGCGGTATCCGGACGGTACACGATTTCGAATATGAGGAGACCATAGCCGATATAAACCGTAAGTTGGCTGGTATTGAGACCATTTTGCTCTTTACTGAGCCGGAATTGACCGCTATCAGTTCTACCATCGTACGTGAACTGTTGTCGTATGGGAAGGACGTGTCTTCGTTCTTGCCTGTAGGGCTGGACATAAATGTATAATAAATGAGGAATTGGAAGGTTGATTCTTCATTCTTAATTCTTAATTATATGATAAAACATCGTTTGTTGATAATATTGGGTTGTGTATGCCTTGCGCTTTCGCTGGAGGCACAGAATAATAAGCTTTTAAATTCGCCTTCACGTAAGTTGCAATTGGCAGAGTTTGCCATCGCCAATTTGTATGTGGATGAAGTGGACGAAGATAAATTGGTGGAGGAGGCCATTATCAGTATGTTGGAAGAACTTGATCCGCATTCCACCTATTCCAATCCTGAAGAAGTGCGGAAACTGAATGAACCGTTGCAGGGCAATTTCGATGGTATCGGCATCCAGTTTAATATGGTTACAGATACGTTGTTTGTCATCCAACCCGTATCTGGCGGCCCTTCCGAAAAAGCCGGCATTTTGGCTGGCGACCGTATTATTGAAGTAAACGATACGGTGATAGCTGGAGTAAAGATGAGTACGGAAGATGTAATGCGTCGTTTGCGGGGCAAGCGGGGTACGGAAGTGAATGTGAAAATACAACGTCGGGGGGTAAAGGAATTGCTTCCGTTTACCATTACGCGCGATAAGATTCCGGTATATAGCTTAGACGCTTCGTATATGGTGGACGACTGTATCGGCTATATCCGCATCAACCGTTTTGCCGCTACTACCGGTAAGGAGTTTGTCGATGCTTTGCATCGTTTGCAGAAGGAAGGGATGAAAGATTTGATTCTCGATTTGCAAGGGAACGGTGGAGGCTATTTGAATGCGGCTATTGAGCTTGCAGACCAGTTCTTAGGGAGAAAAGAATTGATAGTATATACCGAAGGAAGGCGTAATCCGCGTGCGGAATTCGATGCAAAAGGCGACGGTGACTTTCTTGACGGGCGTTTGGTGGTATTGGTGGATGAGTTCTCGGCTTCGGCGAGTGAAATTGTGACGGGTGCCATACAAGACTGGGATAGAGGAGTGGTGGTCGGACGGCGCACTTTTGGCAAAGGTTTGGTGCAGCGCCCCATCGATTTGCCCGACGGTTCGATGATTCGTCTTACTGTAGCGCGTTATTATACTCCTTCCGGACGCTGTATTCAGAAACCGTATGAGAGCGTCGAAGAGTATAACCGTGACCTGATAGACCGTTATAACCGAGGCGAGATGCTGAGTGCGGACAGCATTCATTTCCCCGATTCCTTGCGTTATAAGACCTTGCGTTTGGGACGTACGGTTTATGGCGGGGGAGGCATTATGCCTGATTATTTCGTGCCGGTCGATACGACGATGTATACCGATTATTATTTGGCATTGCGCGACAAAGGAGCCATTGTCCAGCAGAATTTGAAATGGGTGGACGCATATCGTGCAGAGTGGCTGAAACAATACAAAGATTTCCGTCATTTTGACCGTGAGTTTGAAATAACCCCTGCGATGTTGGAAGAATTGAAAGCGTTGGGAAAAACACTGGGTGCGGAATATAAGGAAGAAGAATATCAGGCGGCTTTGTCTTTAATCAAAGCCCAGTTGAAAGCTCTGATTGCCCGTGACCTTTGGGATATGAGTGAGTATTTTCAGGTAATCAATCGCTTGAGCGGCAGTATGAATAAAGCTATAGAGTTATTAGGAAAGCCTGATGAAGAATTCTTAAAGCGATGATATCTTTAATAAGGGGTTAGAGGCCAGTACTTTTACGAAGTATTGGCCTCTAATCCCTTATTTGCTTAAGCCAGTTATTCTATGAACTGAATCTTGCTTGCTTCGCGGGGTTTGGCTGCGGGAGTCTCGTCGGGATAGCCGAAACCAATGCAATAAAGCAGTTCGTAGCCTTCGCTGAAGTTCAGCTTTTTCAGGTATTCGGCAGCTTCGGGACTTGTCATAAAGCGTGCCGGACTTCCTAAGCAACAGCTTCCGATGCCCATCGACCAAGCTGAAATCATCATATTTTCTGCCAGTAAGCCGCAGTCGAAAGGCGAACTTTCCGATTTCGTATCGTGCCCGATGAACACTACGGTCGGTGCATTGCGGAACATATTACGGAAGGTGGAATCTGCGGCAGCCTTCGGGTTGGCTTTCTTGTACAGTTCGGTCACACCGTTGATATAGTCGGGATTATCTACCACACGGACTTCCCACGGCTGGCGGTTCATGGCATTAGGAGCATTGATGCCGCATTCTACGATAATCTGCATCTTTTCACGTTCTACGGCTTCCGGCTTATACTGGCGGATGCTGCGGCGTGTCATGATGGTTTTCACTACTTGATTCTTTGTGCTGTCTTTTACGGTTTCACTTGTCGTTTGCGCTTGTTGGTTTCCTCCTCCGCATGCCATCAAAGGCAAAAGCAGGGCTGCGATTAATGCGTGTTTCATAAGTTTTGAGCTTTTGAGTTCTTAGTTTCACTATAGAGATTTTATAAAGTTGAGACCTGTGGTTGCGAATATACGAACAATGTGATAAAGCTGAAAACTTAAAGCCTTAAAACTTATGAAATAAAACACTTTCTTTCCTTGTGCTTAAATTATGGATTTAAACATATGGTTTATTGATAGGACACAAAAAAACGCCGTTGCATTTATCTCCGATAGAGATTGCAGCGGCGTTAGAAACGGGAACTTATACATTCTTAACCATCTTTTCGATGAAATAAGCATGTACGGTGGTGGTGTGCTATGTAGAGTTTTTCTTAAACTCATAACTGACATTTAGATGGAAGCAGGCCTTCCACTATCGGTAAATAGGTATCGGTAGTAAACCGGCAAGTGCTGCTTTATCTGAAAAGATATTGTAGTGAACGACTTGTTAAAAGGC
>CASFRN010000008.1 GCA_949296855.1 uncultured Bacteroides sp.
AATGACTGGCCGTCAGAGATGGTTACCGTAAACCCGCCTTCAACAGAAGTCACGCTTTCAATCCATTTCCCTGCGCTAATCTGAGCCTGCAGGTCTTCGATGTCGGCCTTGATGCCGTTCACTTCCGTCCGCAAACCTTCGATGTCGTCATCGTAGTCTTTACAAGAGGTAAAAGTTCCTGCCGAAGCGAACAAAAGCGCTCCGAACAGCAGTGCACTTAAATACTTTTTTCTCATAACAAATTAAATTTAATTTATAAATTAAAAAACTCAAATCGTTCTAACTCAAGCCGTTACGACAGCATTGCCGCTATCCCTAAAACCTGCATTTACGTCAAGTCGGTAGCCGCGCCGGCTACAGAAACGGGATTAATTAAACGGCTGGTTAATAGCGGTTTGAATGTCTTTTTATTAGAGAAAAAATGGGTTAGAAACGAATATGTGCCGGTTTGTAGTCTGGAAGTTGAACTACGGAAAGGAGGCAAGAGCATAAAAACAGCCTGCTTCCTGTAATGAAAAGGAGCAGGCTGTTTTTCCGGCAACTATGGATACGGTGATTTGCAGAGATAGATGAAAGGGTCTGCGTGTATTTGCAGTGAAGCCGGACGTATATATGGTTAGGGTTAATATGATCCGCCGACAGCTTCTTTTACTGTACTGAAAATGGCTTCGCCTCTTAAGTCCTTGGCAATAATCATGCCTTTTGGATTGATTAAGATGATGTGCGGAATGCCGACGATGCAGTATGCTGCCATTACTTCGCGTACTTTTTCTTTAGGAAGAAGCAATTGGTCCCAATGGCTCTTGTCCTCTTCTATGGCTTTTAGCCAGTCTTGCTTGCGGAAATCGGATGATACGCCCAATATGGTGAAGCCTTTGTTTTTGAATGTCTGGTAGGCTTTCTGTAAATTAGGCGTTTCCAACCGGCACCAGTGGCATCCTGAACTCCAGAAGTCCACCAATACGTATTTCCCTTTGAAATCACTCAATTTGACCGCCTGACCGTCTGGGGCTACACCTTCTATTTCCGGGGCGAGACTACCTACGGCGCATCTCTCTAATTGTTCTAACGTTTCCATTATCCGAGTGTAATACGGGCTTTGCCGGGCATCTGCGCCATACGTTTTCAACTGACGGCGGATGTCTGCGATTTCTTCCCGTGTGTTAAAGGTATGGTTCTGGAACCGGTAGCTATAAAACAGGTAAAGCCCTAATGCGGTCGTGTCTTGCTTCAAGAAAGTTTGCCGCAGATATTCCCGTTTGGCTAATCCCGCTTGTTCGTAATAGGGAGCAGATGTTTCTTTGATTTGTGCCATCGTGGCAGTATCTCCTTTTCCGCGCGCCTGGTAGAAAAGGTAGTCTAATGAGTCCAACACCGCACGGTTTTCCACATCTGCCAGTCCGTCCATAAACGCTTGGTATCCTTCTGTCAAAGCGGGGCCGGAAGCATGGATCTGTAATTGCCCGTATGGGTCCCTGCTTAAAACAATGTCCGTTTGCGAAGGAGCCAGAAACGCTTTCGCGAATGTCTGCACATAGCCGCTTGTCCGTTCACTTTCGGTAGACAAGGCATACAATTGAGGTGCCAGGCTGTCGGCGGAGATACTGAATTTCCCTTCTGTGACGGGAATCGCTTCTTTGTATTTCAGGCTTCCGTAATGCTCATTAACCACTTCGTACAAGAAGACAGAATCCGCTTCGATGCCTTCCAGCGTGCCTTCAATCATTGTAGGAGAATCGGTGCAGCCCCATCCCAAGAGCGATACGGCTGCCAAGTATAAATATGTTGCTTTCATGTTCTATATGATTGACATTAATTCATTAGCGGATGTTGTCTTCCATGCCGGGATTGTAACGCAAAACTGTCGGCGGGATGGGCAATACGTATTTGGGGCTGTTGGGCTCCAATGTGTAGTCCACTCCGTTGGCACGGTGCGTGACGGTTTTTGCAAATTCGGGTTCTTTATTCAGACGCTTCAGGTCGATGAGGCGCATGCATCCGTTCATGGTCAGTTCGCGCCGTCTTTCTTCCAATACCAAGCGCAAGGCCTCGCCGTTATTGCTTGCGTTGAGCGGGGCATTGTCCACGATGCGGTTGTCGCGTAACGTGTTGATGTATTCCATCGCTTGGTCTTTCGAGCCGATTCTAGCTTCGCATTCTGCCGCTATCAGATAGATTTCGGGTGTTCCCATGGCGATGTTCAGCGCCACATAAGGAGCATAGAGGTCATAGTCAGTTGTAGTGGTGCCCAACCGTTTGGTAAAATAAAGCAGGTAGCGCTTGTCGTTCTCATGGTCGTATAGGTTGATAAGGTCTTCAGAACCATAGACCGAAGCATTCACGCCATATACGTATGGCATTCGCCGCACATAGATATTTTCCGGATTGTCGGAAGGGTCTTGCGGAAGGTCGGTGCGTCCGAAGTATTGTTCGGGGTCGACTACGTTATATAGTTTCATGTCGAGCAAGGCTGAATTGTTTTCCAGCGAGAGGCGTGCATTTTCCAAGGCTTTTTCGTAATCGCCCATATAGAGGTACATACGTGCCAGCATACCGTAACCGACAGGACGCGACGCACGGTTGGCGTTCAATACTGGGCGTTCGGGCAGGTTGGGCGCAGCTTGGTCCAAATCCGCCTTGATTTGGTCGTACACTTGTTGTACCGTAGCTCGTGTCAGGTTGGTTTTATTGATGTCTTCATCCAGCAGCAAAGGTACGCCTGGGTCGGTCTGCGCTGTTTCCGCATCATAATGCTTGCCGTATGCGTTAACTAAAGTCAGGTATTCGAAGGCACGTCCCACCAAGGCTTCCGCCTGTACTTGCTTCTTGTGCTCTTCGGTGGCGTTGCTCGATCCTAACACATTATTTATAATGACGTTGTAGGTATAGATACGGTTGTACGAATAGGTCCACAATCCGTCAGTCTCGCCGTCGCCGAACACTTGCGGTTGAAAAGTGTACAAGCGTTGGTTGGGCAGTTCCATGTAGTTGAATCCTCCGGTCATGTCGTCATCGTCAAGCATAAAGATGTCATCAGTCAGGTAAATGGGGTATGATTCGGAGGCTTTCATCAGTTGCGCGTCGTTGAGCAACGTTTCATAATCTTCACAGGTTTTCGGGATGACGATTCCTTTCGGCTGTATGTCCAAGAAGTTGTCGCACGAAGTGAAAGCGAGGCAGCATCCTGCTAACAGGATCAGTATTTTCTTATTATAGTTCATATCGTATATGCTTTAAAGGTTGATGGATAATCCGAGGGTATAGGTTGTCGGGTTAGGTAAGGTGAGTGATCCCCATCCGTATCCCGATACGGCGTATGCTTCCGGGTCGATGTCACCATTTGCCGCCCACCACCAGGCATCACTGATTTGGCATGTGATGGCAGCCGAGCTGATGGCAAAGCGCCGCAACCACTTGGAAGGCAAGTTGTAGCTGAGGGAGATATCGCGAAGCTTGATATAGTCTGCCCGTTTCACGTGTACGTCGGCTGCATACCATGCTTGTGCTTGGGTGTAATAAATGTTACGGTTGAAAGCGGGGCCCATGCCCGGAATGTTTTCGTCGCCCGGCTGCCGCCAATGGCTCAGGTTGACGCGGTTCAGGTTGGCGGTAGGTGCGCCGCTCATGTATGTCTGTGTCACATCGCGCATCACATGGCCGCCATAGTACACGAACATGAATGAAAGGTCGAAATCCTTATAGCGGAATGAGTTTTTCAGCGAGGCGGTGTACTTCGGCGTGCGCGTGCCCGAATATACCAGTTCGTCGACGGAACTGACTTGCGCTACCTTGTTGCCGTCTTTATCATATACCAATGCACTTCCGTCTTCGTGGCTCAGTCCGGCATAACGGTAGCTGAAGAGGCTGTTTACCGGATAGCCTATGGCATCTACATCGTACGCCGTGTAATAGAACACGCTTTCTTGGGTGCCTTCCAGGTTCAACAGCTTGTTCTTGTTGTAACTGAACATGAAATTAGTGCCCCAGGTGAAATTCTTATTTTGTATGTTGACGCTTTGCAAAGCGATTTCCACTCCGCGGTTGTTCATCTTACCGTAATTCTGCATCAGTGTAGTCCATCCCAAGGTAGGGTCGGCATTGCGGTAGCCCAAAAGGTCGGTGGTGCGTTTGTTGTAGAAGTCGACACTTCCGCTCAGGCGCGATTTGAAAAGGGCGAAGTCTACTCCGACGTTGACCGAAGAGGTCTTTTCCCAACGTAATTGGTCATTGGGCGGATTGGAGATGGAAGAGCCAATGCCGCCTACCCAGTCGTTATAGCCTGTATTGCTGACGCTTAAGTACGGACCCGCATTTTTCGGTACGTTACCCGCGATACCGTAAGTCAGACGCAAGTTCAAGCGGTTCAGCCATGAAATGTCTTTCATGAATTCCTCATGCCCAAGCTGCCAGCCTACCCCTACTGACCACAACGGCCGATACTGATATTTGGGGTCGGTACCGAAAAGGTTGGACTGGTCAATACGCATACTGGCGGTCAGCGAGTATTTTTCGTCGAAAGTGTACGAGCCGTTAGCGTAAAACGATACATATCGGTCTTCGTCTGCCAGAAGATAGTTGTTGCTGGTGTAATACCACGTGAAATATCCGTTCAATGCTTCCGTGCCGCTCAGCGGAGTCAGAATCAAAGGATTGAACGGGCTGTAGGCAAGGCTGTTGTCGTCGTAACCTAAATAGAGCGCAGTGGTCGAACTGCTGCGTACTAGGCGGCGTTCCGCTCCGGCCAGTGCGGTGACGTTGTGTTTGCCATTGAACAGGCGGTTGAAGTTCAATTGTGCGCGTAGTGTGTACGAATAGGTATCCCCTCGTGTTTCCGACAGTTGTCCTCCTTTCGGAATATTCAATGTAAGTGTCTGGGTAGCTTGGTCGTATTGGGCGGCATCGTTCACCATATTGCGCACGGTGTACGACTGCGCATCGTAAAGGTAACGGTTCTTGTTGGATGTACTTTCGGTCTGATACTTCAGGTCTAATGTCAGCCCTTCGATGATTTTGAAGTTCACGCCCGCGAAGATGCGGTAATAGTTACTGCTGTTGTCGTAATTCTCCAACGAACGGTTTTCTATCGAATTGTAGTGCTCGTCCATCAGTCCGATGCTTTGCAGACGTTCCAGTTCGTATTCCGACTTGCTCCGCTGCCAGTTCAGCGGGTTCCCTTGTTCGTCGCGCAGCATATAATAGCTGGGATAGTTTTGCATCAGTGTGCTATAACTGCTTTCCGCGCCTGTATCGCCTTGGCTTTTGGTAAAGCTCCCTTGTACGCCGACGTATGCCGACATCCAGTCGAAGAACTCCATATCGTCTTTCAGGTTGAAGCCGAGACGGCTGGAACTTTGATGCTTTTGATTCGGATATGTTCCTGTATAATTCACCGATACGATATAGCGGTTTTTTTGTGAACCGCCAGAAAGCGACAGATTATGTTGGTGGGTCAGTCCGGTGCGGGCAAATTCGTCTTCTATCTGCTTCCGGTTGTTCTGTGTGCGGTAAGGCAGCAGGGCTTGTTCCAATTGCTGGTCGGTCAGATTGCCTAATTCGTGTTGGTACAGCAGCGATACGACGGGATTCAACGCCTGACGTTGGTTCAGGTTCTCATAATCGGCATGATAGTAGTTGAATCCTTCTATTTGCGTGTCGACCAGTTCCGAACTGCTCATCAAGTTCAGGTAATCCAAGTCTGGTTTGGGTGTGAACTTGACGCTTCCGTTATAGCTGATACGGGTTTTGCCTTCCTGTCCGCGTTTGGTTGTGATGACAATGACGCCGTTGGCTGCACGCGCTCCGTAAATCGAACTGGCTGCGGCGTCTTTCAATACAGTGATGTTTTCCACATCCGAAGGGTTGATGGATTCCAGTTCTCCTTCATACGGCATACCGTCTACTACGTAAAGCGGAGTGGTAGCTTCGTTGATAGACGTAATACCACGGATAACAATAGCTTCATCACTGTTTCCCGTGCGGTTGATACCCGCTACAAGCCCTTCGATGCGTGACAGGATGTTGGTTTCCAGTTTCCCTTTCGTGCTTTCCGCGTTCAGTACGGCATACGAACCTGTAGCCCGTTCTTTCGAGAGTGTCTGGTATCCGGTCACTACCACTTCGCTTAAGGCGGCATCGTTCGCTTCCATGACCACATTAATGACTCGCCGGTTTCCTTTCACCTTCATGGCTTGGTCGTTCATTCCGATATACGTGAAAGTCAGCAGGTCGCCCGGCCTCACACGTAAAGCATAGTGTCCGTCCATATCTGTTACAGTGCCGGTCTTGCTTCCGCCTACTTTTACGTTCACTCCGATGAGGCTTTCGCCGTTTTCATCTGTTACCGTACCGCTCAGGAGAAAGCTGTCTTCCTTCTGCCCGGTTTTATGCGCAGGCAGCAGCAAGATTAAGTTACGTTTTATCTCATAACGCAAGGAAGCTTGTCCGCACAGGTCATCCAATACTTCCGATAATTTTGTAGGAGAAGAATAATCCAATGTGATGCGGATGCGGGGGTTGATGGATTGCTCGTCATAGACGAAATGTGTGCCTGCCGCTTTCTGTATCACTTCCAGTGCTTCGCGTACCGGCACGTCGCTTTTGCGGATGGTAATCATCTTGTCGGCCTGTGCAAAAAGAGCCGTATGTGTGCAAAGCAACAGTGCCAGCACCCACGTTCCCCTCAAAATATACCGGGAAACAAATTGTTCGCTTAACCTTTTCTTTTTCATGAATCATTAAATGAATTTAGTTATATAATTATGTTAAGATTCTTTTTGTAGCTTATATATAGGAGAAGATAAACTGTAAAACAGGTGACGATAAGCAGGGAAAAGTTAAAACACCCAATGGAAATTTCTTTTAACGGTTGAGCTTGTTTAAATTTTGCTCAGGTTTATTTTGAGGATTGTTTTCGAGGATGTTCTTCTGATTCGGAAACAAACTCAAAAGAGACCTGATAATACAACTTTATCGGAAAATTTAAACAGGCTCTTAGCTTTCGTGACAGTTTTTCTGCTGTAACCAATAGATAAAAAGTCACAGAGACGCAATGCATAAAGTTTTTCTTAAGCAGAAAGGTTTTTCTTTATGCCTTTGCGCCTCTGCGTGTCTGTGCTTCTTTTTATATTCTAGTATAATAAAAAGAAAAGAATCAATACGTATTTTGCAGAATGTCTCCGTTGCTGCTTACCAGTTCGGTATAAGGTAACGGAGTGGCCCACCGGCGCGAATCCTTGTTTAACTTATATTCAACAGGAGCCTCACCCGACAATACGGCAGCCGTAGTGTACGGATAGAACGAACGTGTCAGTTCCACATCGTCGTTCGGGTCTTCGTTGTGATTATAGCGACGGATGTCTTCCCAACGGCGTGAGAAAGGCATTTCACGTCTTCTTTCATTGAGGATTTTGCGGAGAGCTTCTTCTTTCGTCGATGCAGTCTCATCGGTATAGTGTGCGCTTTCGATACGTGCCCGGCGTAAGGTATTCAACGCTTGCATGGCTTCTGTAACATTATTTTCGCGTGCGAGACATTCTGCTTTAATCAGGTACATCTCCGCAACGGTAGGCCCTTCGGGTATCCGGTCTTTATAGAAAAACACGTAACCGGGATAGTCGTACGAAGGGTCGGTCATGCCGCGGTCGTACGAAAAATGTTCCACGATGTGATATTTGTATCGCAAATCGTACGGGTTTTCTTCATACAAGGCCAGCAGTTCTTGAGCCGGAACGTACCACCACGATTCATGGTAAAGCAGGCGGAAATAATAGAATTCTTTCCATCCTACCATATCCGATAAGTCTGTCTGGTTATCGTGGGTATAGGGATATTCCAATATCACTTCCTCTTTTTTTTCGGGGTCAGTGCCATTGATGGTGATTTTCCCTTCTTTACCATACCTCATTTCCGTATTATAATCGACCAGCGTGTTGTGTTCCGCCAATGCTGCTTCGGCAAAAGCCAATGCTTGCTCATAGTCGTTGCGTTGCAGCCAATAACGGGCATTGACGGCGTTGTACGCACCGGTATTCGCTCTCCATGACCGTACACGGTCTCCCGACATCAGCGGAGTTGTCAGTGCAGCCGCTGCGGCAAGGTCTGATTCTATCAGCGTATATGTTTCAGCCAGTGAATTCCGTGATGACAATTCTTCGAAACTTACGCTTTGTTTCAGCGGAAGCCCTAATTCGTTTCCATTGTCACCGGTATAGGGCAGGCAGAATGTGTTGGCAAGTTCCATCAGACTGTAAGCTCTTATCAAATGCGCCTCAGCGATTAGTTCTGTCTTTTGTTGTTCCGAACCGGACACTTTCCCGATATAGTCGAATATCATATTGGCATAGAATATCTTTTTGTATTCGCCGCTCCAAAATCCTTCGCGGGCATCGGTTTGTAATCCTTCTATGTCCCATGTGGCATATTGCACAGCCGCGAGGCTGAATGTGTTCGGGCGCGCGTCATACAATTCGGTGTTCAGTTCATAATCATCCGTACTGTAGATGGCTGTACGGTTGCTCACCTGATAGAAGTTGCCGATATTGCCTAACAAGGCATCCAATTGGTCGGCCGTTGTCACTTCGATAGCGGTGGTTTTCGAGGTCGGTTCGTCCAGGAAGTCATTACAACTGCTCAGGCTCACAATGCCGAGCAGGCTTAATACAGTTATATGTTTCAGTTTCATAATCAAAGAATGTTTAGAATTGGAATTTCAAGCCAAAAGTATAAGTCGGCTGAGGCTTCAAGCCTCCGCGTGGGAACTCAGGGTCTTCATTGAATGAATTAGCGTAAATGGAGAACACATTGTTCACCATGGCATAAATCTGCAAGCTGTTAAAACCTAACTTTTTCAAAGCTTTACTTGGAAGATTGTATGTCAAATTGATTTCCTGCATACGAAGTACCCCCGCATTTTCAGCAAGATAGCTTACATACGGATAGAAGCGGTCCCAAAAGTAGAAACGGTCTTCGATTTCTCCGTTCATAGGCAAAGGGATACGCTCCATCGGATCGCAATTGATGATTTCACTCAGTTGGCGGTTCGGAGTGGCACGCCCTCCCCATACAACCGGGTAATTGAACGACTGGCGCATGAACTTATGCCCGAACTTACCGGTTAGGATGAACGAAAAGTCGAAGTCGTAAATGGAGAACGTGTTGCTGAAACCCATTGTCCAAGGTGCAACTTTACTTCCCATATCTACACACAAGTCGCGTCCGTCGGCGGTAGGCCATCCTCCGAAGTTATACAGATTTCCGTCCTTATCCTTAATGACAGGTTGCCAGTTCGGGTCGGTCTCAGTGCCTTCGTTGACCACCCCAGCATATTCGAAGCACCACAATGTGTTGGCGTCATGTCCTTCCACGTATGAAGTAGTTCCTCCTTGAGTCAATTCATATCCTTGGTAAGAAGACTTGAACAGTTTGGTAATCCGGTTTTTATTATACGACAGATTCAGGCTTCCTGTCCATGCTATTTTGCGTGCGATGGGAAGCGAAGTGCCGATTTCCATTTCAAATCCGCGATTACGCATTTCGGCGTTGTTCAGTTTCTGTGAAGTGGTTCCGTTGATGGCAGGAATGGAAAGCTGTGCGATAAGGTCGCGCGTGTATTTATTATAAAAGTCGAATTTACCGAAAAGGCGTCCGTCCAAGACGGCATAGTCGAAACCTACGTTCCATGTGCCAGTCTTTTCCCAGCGGAGGGTCGGGTTGCCGTAACTGCTGATGCTCGCTGTCGGCTCATCGGTATAGGTGTTGTTGGTGGAAGATACATTGATAAGGGGTTTGAATGAGGTAGACTTATCTACATTACCATTGTAACCGTAAGTGACGCGCAGGTTCAGACGGTTCAGCCAAGTCAGGCTTTCCATGAATTTTTCCTTACCTATCTGCCAGCTTGCACCTATTGACCAGAACGGCGAATAACGGTAAGCAGGGTCATCGGTAATCAGATTTGAAGCATCGGTACGTGCGCTTCCTGAGATGGTGTACTTTTCATCGAAGGTGTACGACAGGTTACCATAGAGTGAGAAATAACGGTCAGTGGCATACGAGAAACTGTTCACGTAAGAGAATGTTTGGTTCTGCCCTTGCCAGTCGGTGATACGTAAGGCTTGTACTGTTCCGCTACCCGGTCCGTTAGGGAAAGTACCTACGGTGAGCCGGTCGTCATCGTAGCCATAAGTAGTCGGGTTGCCGAATGTCTGTGCTACACGGCTACTTACTTCCGTACCGGCTATAAAAGCAATGGTGTGCTTGTTGAAAGTGCGGTTGAAGTTAACCTGATTACGCAAATACCACGAATCCACACGGCTGCGGCTTTGTTTCAAAATACTTCCGGTCGGCAGGTTCGGAGTCACTTTGCCTGTCTCGCGGTCCCAAGTAGATGATGTGTTGATGAGATTGCGCACATAGAAAGTCTTATCGTTATACAGTTCACGGTTCAGTGTGTTGTACAGTTCGTATTGAAAGCGTGATTCGAAAGTCAGCCCTTTGATGATGTTAAACCGCAGTCCAGCCTGGATGCGGGCGTTGATGTCGGTTGATGTAATGTCTTGGTTTTCCCGTTCGGTTATCGGATTGTACGTCCAATCGCTATAAGGGAAACTTTCTGTGGGGACATAACGTTCGATATTCGGCATATAATAGTAGTATCCTACGGAGGCGCGGCTTCCGTCAGGATTTACCAACATTTCATAAGGGGCTAAATCGGGAATTCCTGTACTGTTATTGGTTTCTTTGTCATACGCAAACATGCCCGAGAAGTTGAAATCCAACCATTTGAACAGTTTCACGTCGCTCCGGTAGTTTACCATGACTTTGTATTCGTTATCTCCTTGCAAGTAATATTCGTTGCCTTCGTACATCAACGAAAGCACATTGTTGATACGTTCCGAACGTGAAGAAATCGTTACGTTATGTTGATGGGTGATTGGAGTCTGCAGGATGTGTTTTTTCAACTGGTCGCGGTTGTTCATTGTGCGGTAGCTATTTAACAGACGCTCCGTTTCCTCATCAGACAGATAGCCTAAATAGTTCTCATTCAATGCGGTCAATCCTAGTGAGTAAGAAGCGCTGTATCCGTTATAGTCGTTTACATGGTCGGCAATGGGTGTGCAGCTCCATTTGTTGAAAGCCATTTTTTCGTAATCGATGGTCTCGGAGGAGGAAGCTTGTGAGAGTGCGTAATCCAAATCGGCTTTAGGCGCTACTTTTAGGAACGAAGACACTTCGATACTTACCCCTTGCTTTTGGGCTCCTTTGGTAGTGGTCACTACGATAACGCCATTGGCGGAACGTGCTCCCCAAATGGAAGCAGCGGCGGCATCCTTTAGGATGGTAATGCTTTCCACATCGTTCGGATTGATGGATTTTAAGTCGCCTTCAATGGCGAATCCGTCCACTACCACTAAAGGCTGCGCATCGGCATAAAGACTGGTCATGCCACGGATTTCAAAAGTCGGGTCACCGTTGATGTCGGTCGTGGCTTGCAGTCCGGCCGCCGTACCGATCAAGCGGGAAGCAATGTTGGCGGTAGGTTTCGAGAGTTGTTTTTTGTCTACGATATCGAATGCACCGGTGGCGCGTTCTTTTGAAATAGTCTGGTAACCGGTTACCACAACTTCGTCAAGGTCGGCCGCATTCGGCTCCATACGTACATTGATGACTTTGCGTCCTGCTTTTACTTTCACCGTATGGTCGTGCATGCCAATGAAAGAAAAGGTCAGCATATCGCCCGGGCGAACTTTTAAGGTATAATTCCCTTCAATGTCTGTGATGGTTCCACGCCGACTATTTCCGATACGTATGCTGACGCCTGCCAGTTTTTCGCCATTTTCATCGGTGACGGTTCCAAATACAGTGAAAGTCTGCGATGAGTGTTGTTCGTCTGCAGTTGTCGGGTGATTGCCTTGGGCAGAAAGCGCCAAGGGTGTGCAAAGCAACAGTGCCAGCACCATCATCCCCCGCAAGATGAGTCGGGGAACGGATTGTCTACTTAACCTGTTTTTGTTCATGGTTTTGATGTTTTATTAGATTTGTTATTTAAGAATACATCTTCTTTTTGTTATATTCTATTAGGAAAAGAGAAGATTATTTATAAAACAGGTGACAAGAATCCTAAAAAAGTTTCAAAAACGTTCCGGTTCATCAGGAAAAACTTCTTTTCATAAAAAAGAAGAGAACATGCCGTCATTGAAAAACGGGCACATCCTCTTCTTTCTATCCATATCACTCTATGGAATATAAATCTTATTCAATCAGCAAGCTATCGAGCAATGCCGTAATTTTTTCCTTTTCGGAAGGACGGGGCGCATACGCATCAACAATATTGAAATTTTTGTCGATAAGCAGGAAGCGCGGGATGTAATGTATTTCCCATTGGGTACGGAGAGCTGTGTCGACTGAATTGTATTGTTTTAGGGATTTCTTTTCGCGGGCAAGATAAGATAGCCACGCTTTTTTGTTAGTGTCGGTCGAGACAGGGACAAATGTAACGGCTTTGCCTGTGTATACTTGTGCCAGTTCTTCGAAATAAGGGGATTCCTGCTTGCATGGGCCGCACCAAGTAGCCCATAAGTCTACATATAATACGTTTCCTTTTAAGTCACTCAAGTGGAACGAATTGCCTTCAGCGTCTTTCATTTCAATATCGAATGCCGGATGTCCGGGCAACAGTTTGCTTGATTGCTCCAGTTTGGCGGTGACTTCCGCCTTAAACGCCGGGTCTTTCATCGTAGCGGCGTATGCAGTCACACTGTCCGCCAATTGTACGGTGACTTGCGAGTTAAGTTTTTCAATCCATTCCGCAGTCTGATAAAGTTCACGGATGCGGGACGAGAAGTCAATGCCATTGGCCCATTGGTCTTTCAGAGGGCTGAATCCGTAGCTGAGAACATCACGCACTACAGCTATATCCAAATATTCGTCTTGATTTAAGCCGGCAAGGATGGGCTGCACAAGAGGAGCTATCTGGGCAATAAACGATTTATGGTCTTCTACTCTGGCATAACTGCCGTAACAGATATAACTGTTTGCCACATCCGCCCGGATGCGTGCCGCTTCTAGTGTCTTGAATTCCGTTGATACGTTTGTCAGGCCGTCTAATTGATTTTGGCGTTCGGCTGCAAGGCTGTCGATGCGTGCCTTGGTTGCATCGAACGATCCGCACAAGTTTCCTCCCGATTCCAAGAACGAACCTCCTTTCGGGAAAAGCCGGTGTTTCATGTAATTGTTCGCTTCGGCTCCCCGGCCTTGAAATTCGGCTTCCCGATTGTCTTGCGTGATTTTCAGGGTCAGGTCATCGCCTGGCGTGAGATAAAGTGTGTTACGGCAAATGCTGTAGTACGTTGGCTCCTTTACAATGATTATGGTGTCAAAGTATCCTTCGCTGTCTGTGTGCAGCAGGATGTCGCGGCTGTTGCCCAACAGACTCGACGCACCGTCGTAACGCATGGGGACTTCAGTAGTTCCCATCTCTGTCAGTTGTCCTTTCAGATGGACTGTGGAGGACACAGTACTCGTCTGCGCATGACCGGCAAGATACAGACACCCTGCCAGTAAGAAATTGATGGTTTTTTTCATCGGAAATGTAGTTTTTAAGTTAAAAGACTAATCATAGTTCGCTTATAAGAGTACATTTCTTGAAAAATGGGCGACAAAGTGCTGTCTGAATTCGTTGATGTCCGCTTTTCTTGTTCTCACACATGTTCTGTCGGATAGACATTCTTGTCCCTCCGTCCCTTACGGTCAATGTAGATGACGTTTCCTTCACGGACGAACTGCACATTCGATACGGCCTGTATGGTTTCAATCGCCATATTCAGTTCTTCCTTGCGGAAGATGACACCGGCAAAATGTTTTTCTTTCAGTTCCGGGTATTTAAATTGCATGTCCACATCGTACCAACGTGAGAGTTGCGCCGTGATTTCCTCAAGCGAGGTATTGCGGAATTCGTAAATGCCTTCCGTCCAACAGGTGTATAAGTGTGCGTCTACCGTACGGGTCATCAGCCGGTTGTCGGGAGAAAGGATGGCTTGCTGGTTAGGAGACAATTCTATTTCCTTAAACGGAGTCTTGACCTTGACATTTCCTTCGGCAAGGGTAGCCTTGATGGAAGTCTGCGGATAGGCGGCGACATTGAATTTCGATACATCACCTTCAACCACCATGTTTGATGCGCGTACCGTGAAAGGGGAAGCAGTATCTTCGGTAACATGGAAAAGGGCTTCGCCGTTCAGTTCCACTTCACGGTTTTCGCCTTTGAACGAAACGGGATATTTGAGCGAACTTTCCGAGTTGAGCCACACTTGTGTTCCGTCGGACAAAACTAACTGGTATTCGCCCCCCTTGGGGATAACTAAGGTGTTATACTCTTGTGCCGGTTTTGAGTCAGCCGTTTCCCGATATGTCAGGATGCCTTCCTGACGATTGTTGGTGAAGATGGCGGTATCTTTCTGTCCGGTTGATGGATAGGTCTGGTCGAGACGGATTTTCTCTCCGTTACCCAAGAATAAGATAGCCTTGCTTTCTCCTTTTTCAGGAAAGTCATTGACGGATACCGGTATGTTTTCTTGCAAAGCAAGTGGCTGCAGTTCTTTTTCTTGCGACATCCATAGGCCAATCCCTCCTACGGCGGCGAGACACGCCGCCGCGCAGGCGGTACGTATGAAGATTCGTGCTTTCCGCCTTCCGGCAATCCGGCGTTGCAATTTATCCCATCCTTGCCCGGTGTCGTGCTTGGATAGGAATTCTTCCTCACGGCTTGCCAAATATTGTTCGATTTCTTTTCTGCTGGGCTTATTTCTGTTATTCATAGACAATTAATTGGTGATTCGACAACTTCGTTAAGCGAACAGTCGGCAGACAGCCGCCGACAGGCTTAGAAAGATGAAGAGGGAAGTGAGTTTGTATTCCCGTCTCAGATGTTTTAAACCTCTCGACAGATAAGTTTTCAGGGTGTTGATGGAAATGTGCAGTTCCTCTGCCGCTTCTTTGTAACGCTTGCTTTCCATGATGACCGTCTTTATGGCCTCCTGCTCTTGATGTGAGAGCTTTTGCATTTCGCGGACGAGGCGTTTTCTGCGTTCTTCCATCTCTTCTTCTTCTGCCAAGTCTTCGGGCGGAAAGAATTCACAATTGGCTATTTCTTCCATCGAAACCATACGGTTCTTCTGTAAGGCGGAAAGGGCGGAATTCCTTACCGAGAGATACAAATATTGTCGCAGGTTCTGCCGGATGCCTTTATAGTATTGCTTTTCCCACAAGTCTGTGAAGAAATCCTGAACGGTGTCTTCCGCAAGTTCGAAAGAATCGGTCAGCTTCACGGCATACAGACAGAGCCGCATATAGTAAGTGTCGAAAAGAAGGCGGAATCCCTCTTTCGGCACCGTATCCAATAATTCCAGAATCTCTTTGTCTTGCAGGGTATTTTTATTTGTCGGTTCTTCCATATATAATAATAGGTGTATATTGTCCCTCCTTATTTCTTCAGTTCCGGGTAGCTGATACGGGTATGGTACATGGTCTTCAGTTTTTCTTTAAATACACTCTTTACGCTGGCTATGTCTTTGAAGGTGATGGGGCATTCCTTGAAATAGCCTTCTTGCACCTGATTGTCGATGATTTTATCCACTAAGTTGGAAATACTTTCTTCAGTATATTCTTTCAGGCTGCGGGAGGCAGCCTCTACCGAGTCTGCCATCATCAGGATGGCTTGTTCCTTAGTGAAAGGATTCGGGCCGGGATAACGGAAAACTTCTTTGTCCACCTCCTCGTCGGGATGTTCGTTCTGATAAGAGATATAAAAATATTTAGTCAGTCCCTCGCCGTGATGGGTGCGGATGAAGTCTTTGATTACTTCGGGCAGATTGTTCTTATCAGCCAGCTTGATGCCGTCGGTGACATGGCTTATCACGATTTGTGCGCTTTGCTTATAACTCAATTGGTCGTGTGGGTTGACCCCCGACTGGTTTTCGGTGAAGAAAGCGGGATTGAGCATTTTCCCGATGTCGTGATACATGGCTCCGGTACGCACTAACTGGCTTTTGGCTTCGATGCGGTTGGCAGCGGCAGCACAAAGGTTGGCCACTTGTAAGGAGTGGTTGAAAGTGCCGGGTGCCACTTCCGACATTTCACGCATTAATTTGTTGCTGATGTTTGAAAGCTCTACCAAGGTGACGTTTGAAGTGAAACCGAAAGTCTTTTCAAGAATGAACAGCAACGGATAAGTGAACAGCAGAAGGATGCCGTTGATGACGAAATTGAAGTACATGCTTGTACTCAGTTGCGATACGTCATTGACATGAATCAGGTCGAGTGCCAAATATAATAAGGAATAAGCGGCGACTACAATCAAGGCACTACGTAACAATTGGGAACGTTGAGACAACTCACGCAGGCTATAAATGCTAGCCATACCCGCTACGGTCTGCAAAAGGATGAATTCATGAGGTGTGCGCAGGCAAATGGAACAAAGCAGGATAGACAGCGTGTGTGCCATAAAGGCAGTGCGCGAATCAAGGAATATGCGGACAATCATCGGCAACATTGTAAAAGGCACAATATATACACTGATGAACGGATGTGATACCGTCACGGCTGTAACGACCGGAAAGAAGATGATGAGGAAGAACAAGATGCTGAGGCTGCTCTTCTTGTCGTAATAGTCGCGGCGGAACAGAGCCAGGTACCCCATGAAACATCCGATGATGATGGAGACAAAGAGAATTTGCCCTAACAGGGTAAGACGTTTCTCGGTAGTGGTCTCATTCCGTTTGTCCCATTCCCGTTGCAGTGATTTCAGGATGTTGTAAGTCTGCTGGTTGATAATTTCGCCCCGGTCGATAATCTTTTGCCCGTTCATGACGAATCCTTTCGCCCACGAGATGCTGGAAAGCAGGTCTTTTTTTGCCGACTCCGATTTGTTGGTGTCATAAATAAGGTTGGTTGTCAGGTAATTGTTCAGGTTGCAACGTTGCAGTAATGCCTTGCTGTAACGTAGCGTGTCGGCGTTTACTAGTGTTTCGTAAGCACGTTTTGTACTGTATATTTCGCTGACGCTTTGCAGGATAGACGTATTCTGGTACACGATTTGTATGCTCAAGATACTGTCTTTATGCAGTTGGGCTAATTGTTCGATAGGCACAATGCCTTTTGCATATATTTCCTCTAACTTCTGTTCGATGTAGTGTGGATAGGTAGGGTCGGGGATGATTTGCCGCAACTGTTTGTTGTAGTCCTCTTTAAATTGGGCGATGGCTTGCTTGCCCGCGGTTTCCGACAGTTGGAAGTAAGGGTGATAGCTTGCCATGATGCTGTCTTGCTCGCGCTTCACCTCGTCTTCTCCTTTATAAATGGGGAAGTCGAACGAGGCTTGCAGTAGTCCGTATTTCCATGGCTTGTTAATGTCAAATTGATAGTTGAACTGCCCTTCCCGAGGCAAAAAATAGACAATAATGAGCACGGCGGCAAGGAAAATGCCGCACTTATAGAAGAACTTCTTGTACGAAAACTGACTTTCTGTTTGGAAACTTTTCATGCTGTTTGGATATTTTGCCCGCAAAATAAGAAAAAAACGGGAAAAATACCTTAATTTTGCGGCGTATTTTTTATATAAAACCACTATGGCAGAAAGAAAAGTAAGAGTCCGTTTTGCTCCGAGCCCTACAGGAGCATTACACATTGGCGGTGTGCGCACTGCCTTATACAACTATCTGTTCGCCCGCCAGCACGGAGGCGACTTGGTTTTCCGCATTGAGGATACCGATTCCAACCGCTTCGTTCCGGGAGCGGAAGAGTATATACTTGAATCGTTCAAATGGTTGGGAATCAAGTTCGATGAAGGTGTCAGTTTCGGAGGAAATTACGGGCCGTACCGTCAGTCGGAACGTCGGGACATCTATAAGAAATATGTAAAGGTGTTGCTCGATAACGGCAAAGCCTACATCGCATTCGACACACCCGAAGAACTGGAAGCGAAACGGAAAGAGATTCCTAACTTCCAATATGACGCTTCTACACGTATGTCGATGCGCAACTCGTTGACTTTGCCGGAAGAGGAAGTCGATAAACTGATAGCCGACGGAAAGCAATACGTAGTGCGTTTCAAGATAGAGCCGGATGAGGACGTACACGTGAACGACATTATCCGCGGTGATGTGAAAATCAACTCTTCGATTTTGGATGATAAAGTATTGTATAAGTCGGCGGACGAATTGCCTACTTATCACTTGGCGAATATCGTAGACGACCATCTGATGGAAATCTCCCATGTCATCCGCGGTGAGGAATGGCTGCCTTCGGCTCCGTTGCACGTATTGCTTTACCGCGCTTTCGGATGGGAAGACACGATGCCTCAGTTTGCCCATTTGCCTTTGTTGTTGAAACCGGAAGGAAACGGGAAGCTGAGCAAACGTGACGGCGACCGTTTGGGATTTCCCGTCTTCCCGTTGGAATGGCACGACCCGAAGACCGGTGAAGTGTCTTCAGGTTACCGCGAGTCGGGATATCTGCCCGAAGCTGTCATTAACTTCTTGGCGTTATTAGGCTGGAATCCGGGCAATGATCAGGAAATTATGTCCTTAGACGAACTGGTCAGCTTGTTTAATCTGAGCCATTGCAGCAAGGCCGGAGCTAAATTTGATTACAAAAAAGGCATTTGGTTCAATCATGAATATATTTTGCGTAAGTCCGACGAAGAGATTGCCGGACTGTTCAAGCCTGTATTGGAGGATTACGGTGTATCTGTCCAAGACTATTCGGATGCTTATTTGACCAAAGTTGTATCTTTAGTGAAAGGCCGTGTGAACTTTGTGAAGGAACTGTGGAGTCAATCCCGATTCTTCTTTATAGCTCCCGACACTTACGCCGAGAAAGACGTGAAGAAACGTTGGAGTGCCGATACCCCCCGTATCATGGATGAACTGATAGATGTATTGCACACCATCGATGATTTTGCGTCGAAACCTTCGGAAGACATCGTAATAAATTGGATAACGGAAAAAGGCTACCATATGGGCAATGTAATGAATGCATTCCGCCTAGCTGTGGTAGGCGAATGCAAAGGGCCGCATATGTTCGACATTACGGAATTATTAGGTAAAGAAGAAACAATCAAGCGTATACGCCGTGCGATAGAAGCACTCAAATAAGCGGAGGTAATGATTTACAATCTGGCTATATATCTATATGTAAGTGCAGTCCGTCTGGCTGCACTTTTCAGTAAGAAAGTTTCCAGGATGGTGAAAGGCGAGAAAGATGCCCTTTCTGTCTTGAAACGGCGAATCGACCCACAGGCGGAATACATCTGGTTTCATGCCGCATCGTTAGGCGAATTCGAGCAAGGGCGGCCGCTTATCGAACTCATCCGCAAACGTTTCCCGCAATATAAGATATTGCAGACTTTCTTTTCGCCTTCGGGTTACGAAGTGCGTAAAGATTATAAAGGAGCCGATATAGTATGCTACCTGCCGCTTGACACGCCGCGCAATGTCCGCCGGTTTGTTGACGCGGCACATCCGTGTATGGCGTTTTTCATTAAATATGAATTCTGGAAGAATTATTTGAGCGAATTACATCGCCGCGGAGTGCCTGTATATAGCGTATGCTCTATTTTCCGTCCGGGTCAAGTGTTTTTCCGCTGGTATGGCGTAGCGTATCGGAATGTGTTGAAATGTTTTTCCCATCTGTTTGTACAGAATGAAGAGTCGGTACGTCTGTTGGAAAAAATCGGTGTGACGGATACTACGGTTGTAGGCGATACGCGGTTCGACCGGGTATTGGAGATTTGCAAGGAAGCGAAAGAGCTTCCGTTGGTGGAAATGTTTAAAGGGAGTAATCACCGGACACTGGTGGCTGGCAGTTCATGGGCGCCCGATGAAGATATTTTCATCCCTTATTTCAACGCCCATCCGGAAATGAAACTGATTATCGCTCCGCATGTGATAGATGAAAGTCATTTGCAAGAGATAGAAAGCAAATTGCAACGTCCGGCAGTGCGTTATACACAAGCTACTCCAGAGAATGTCCGTCAAGCGGATTGCCTTCTTATTGATTGCTTTGGCTTGTTGTCGTCTATTTACCGTTATGGAGAGATTTCGTATATCGGCGGAGGATTTGGTGTAAGCATTCACAATACATTGGAAGCGGCGGTATATGGCATTCCAGTGATATTCGGGCCGAATAATTATAAGTTCCGCGAAGCGCAGGGCTTGAAAGCGTGTGGCGGCGGATTAGAGATTCAGGGCGAAACCGACTTCCGGCTGCAGATGGACCGGCTTCTTTCGGAAGAAGCCTACCTTTTGTCGGCAGGGAAAGCCGCCGGCGGTTATGTAAAGGATAATGCAGGCGCTTTAGGGAAAATCATGCGTGTGGTTCGTCTTTGACTGGGACGGAAAGGACAGGAATACAGAGGCGCAAAGGTACAGTGTTTTGTGAAATATACTTCTCTGTACCTTTGTGCCTCTGTGCTTATTTTCCGTTTGCCATATCTTGCCTGTCTCGGAATAATTTCGTTTCTTTGCGTAAATCCTTAAAGACACAGTACTGGAGTCCTTATAGGGGTAGGACTGCAGTCCTAGTATATAAGGACTGAGCGAGGACTCAGGCAAAGAGGACGGAGCAGCCCGCTTCTGTTGCGGTTGAAGATGATATGGTGTGGCTTTTAAGTATATGCAAGTGGAGTGATAGCATAAAGGCGCAGATTATAGCGGCTTAATATCAGTGCAAAAAGTATTTCTTTAGGATATCTGTAAAAAGCGAACAGGCTTTTTATGTTAGTTGTGGGTAGATTGGAAAATATTTGTCAATCTAAGAGCAAAGGTAATAAAGCACAATAGCTGCACTCAAACAGACGAGTAGGATAACAAAGGCTTTTTGGATGCTGGCTTTCATGAAATGAATGGTTTAAGTTGGTGATGTTTTTCTCGTCCGAATTTTAAATGCAAGTAAAAACATTAAGCAATACAATGTTAAAAGTACGATGAAGAACAATTATTCTTCATAATTTAGCGTATAGCACAATTGAAATTTAGTTCATCATGCAAAGTCTCCATCCGCCTAAATAATTAACAGGATTAAAACAAATGTTTGTCTGTATTGGCACTGTAGAGCCTGTTCCCTTTAATGTAATCGAACACTTCACTTCATTTTTAAGTGCTGACTCAAATTTTAAATTGCTGATATAAAACTGCGTGAAAGGAATCTGCTTTAACATTGTTTTCACTTGATTCATTTCATCGTTATCTAATAATTGAGGCTCATCCCATTGGTCTTTAGGACTGAGCTTGTAAAGCATAGCTGCCGCTTCTGCATATTGTTCTTGTTGGGCGAGCCGCATGAATTTTGTTACCAGTTCTGTAACGGCGACCGTATCTTCTTTTACTAACCCGCTTGTGAAGTTTTTATAAGGGTCTTCTATAGATTCAGGTGTTTCTTGTTGTTTAGAGTTTGATAGACAACCTGTACACATTAAAATAAAAAAAAGTGACGTTATGATGTAAATTGTTAGTCTCATATTTTTATCTTTTAGCTAAGTTAATATAAAATAAGGGTCATGAAAGACCCTTATTTTATTTAGTTAATTGATAATTTCACAATTAATTAGCTTCAGTACCTGCAATCTTGCAGATAACATCTACACGGACAGTACCCCAATCATAAACTACGTTGAACGGAACCTTGATTTGGAAGTCACCTACTGTAGTATTATTATTGATATACTCAAGTGTACCAAAGTAGTGAGTCCGTCCATAACCTCCATTTTGAATTTCAGCAGTTGTAGGTTCTGTATATTCAAAATGAATATTATTTGTGATGGCACTTAACTTGTCAGCAAAGTTACCCGGTGTCGAATTCAAGTCGGTAGTAATATCACTGTCTAGACATTCAATCGCCTTGATACCGTAATATTCATAATAGTTTTTGCCTTTCGTTACACTGCTATCATCGAAGTTATGGTCACGCCAATCTACGAATGAAAGGATTACATCTGCTTGCGAGCCACCGGTTTCAGCATCTACGAAATTGGTTTCACCCGGATCGGCTACAGTAACAGGACGCAAGAACTTAGCATAGAACTTATTGTTAGACAATTCGAACGGAACATAGTCACAATTTTCTGCGTTAATCTGAATTTGTGCAGTAAATGTTTCTTTGTCACCCAATTCATTATGGTCTGCATAGTTCAAGATATCCTTTGCAAAATCAGTGTTTTGGTATTCCAACGTACTTCCTGTTATCTTGACAACTGGCTCACTGAGTTCGCCTTTGGGTGCAGCATACAATGTCTTACCGTCTGAAGATATAGTAATATCGTAAATCTTTCCAGAAAGGCCTGTAACCGGAGTCAATCTTGCTTCTTGCGGGTCAACGAAAACAAATTCTTTAGTCAACTTATCGTCTGTAAACGCTGCGTAAACAGAAGAAACCCCACTTACTGTTACATCATTACCTACGAACGTATTCAAGATGTCAGACTTGAATTCGCCTACAGATGATGCAGCCACACCTACCGGCGTAACATTAACGTGAATATCTTCATAACCGCTGCCTGCAACAGCACCGTTCTTCGCATACCAATAAGACTTAATCTTATCACTGTCGGCTACTGTTCCCGAAGGAGTTACGTTGCGTTGAGAAGGAGTCCAAGTGAATGAAATGTAAATATATTGGTAAACACCTGTCCTCACTTCTCTTGTATAGCGGACGATAGCTTTAGCAGAAGCATTGTTCTTAAATACTTGGTAAGCGTTGTTGTTCTTAATAGTCCAATGCAGAACTTGAGTTTCAGTTGGATTTACATCACCTGCCGTTTGAGTTACAGTACCAATCTTCGTAGCAACCGGTGTAGCATCTACAGTTGTATTGGTATATTGAGTTGCATCACCTATGCCGCCATCCAATGTAAAGTCATCGTGGAATTCTTGTTTAGAAATGCCCTGTGCTTCAAGTTGAGCAATGATTTGCTCTTCAACTTGATGCCATGACAAATCAAATTTCTCTTCATTAACCGAACAATCTACTGTATAACGTTCATCGAAATCGAAGTTAACATTCAAAATAACTTCGTTTTCGCTAGCGGCCGGAGTAGATACAATTTTGAATTTAGCATAACCTACAGCTACGATATTGTTGCTGATGGTATCGGTCAAAGTGACACGAACCAACGGCTCACGACCGATTTCTGCACGGTTCTGTTCTGCACCGTATGCTTGTTGTTTGCCGTCCTTGGTCATTTGCGGTCTAAAGGTACAACCATTTTCACCGCCGATTTGCGCATGTGCACTTTCAGAAGTTTTGTTATCACCTACATGATAACCAACCAATTCATAGCTATATTTAAAGCCACGGTCTTCTGCTTTACCATCGCCCGCATATTGATCCAATTCTTTATGAGAATCGGTGCCATCATTTTGTACCTCATCAAAGTGAGTGTTGAATAATTGTGACAAATTGACACCATCGCTGTTCCATGCGATTTCCATAAACGGTTCAGAATTGTTGATGGCGGCTTGAGCGGTTGTGTGCAGATGATAGTTTTCTACATCATAAGGCTGTGCCTTTGCCAATACTATATTATGGGCATTTACAGCTTTAATAGCAGCATAATCGGAGGTGATTATCGTATCTCCTTTTGAGTCTGCATAATGAGCCTGTAATGCCATTACGGTAACCTTGCCGTCTTTTTCAATATCTTTGATAGTCCCGTCTGTTAGGTGAGACTTGACGGTCAAAATGCCCTTCTCGCCTTCCCAGTCGTACACATCGGCTTTCACTACACCACCAGCTCTTGTATAATTCTTATCATCGGTAATGTAGGTCAAATCTGTGATTTTTTCCCAGTCTACGTTAGACGGATTCATGTGATAATAAGCGACCAAGTCAGGAGTAACAGCTGTTGCATTACCTACAATAGGCTCATCATCTGCATAGTTCCCATCAGCGTCAATTTTCTTCGTGGTCAACTTGTTGTAGTTGAACGAGTAAACTCCTATTGCTTCAATCCCTTGGTAATAGAAATCGGGCTGGAATACCAAGCTTGACAAACGATCACCGACAATAATAGTTACTTGTTGTTGCAGCGTAACTATTTTTTCATTGATTTCTTTCAAGCCAGCTGCAGTCACACCGCCTTTATTCAGTTCATCTTTCAATGCCTGAATTTCACTTTTTACATCTTCCAATGTAGTCAGCTTGTCAATTTGGCCTTGCAACTTCTCCTCTGCATCACTAATTAACTGTTTCACAGTTTCTTCGTCCAAGCCTTCAGTTCCTTCACCAGAGTTAACCTTATTCAAAGCCTCTTCCGCATTACTTTTTGCTTCTTGCGCATCACTTAATGCTTGATTCACCTGATTCTCTAATGCTTCCAAGTCATCAAGAGCAGTTTGTTGACTGGCTTGCTCTTGGCGGAGGCTTTCAATGTCATCATCGTAGTCTTTACAAGAGGTAAAAGTTCCCGTTGAAGCGAACAAAAACGCTCCGAACAGCAGTGCACTTAAATACTTTTTTCTCATAAAAAAATAAATTTAATTTATAAATTAAAAGATTCAAATCGTTCTA
>CASFRN010000009.1 GCA_949296855.1 uncultured Bacteroides sp.
CTGGAATCCGAGACTGTTTTGTCACGGATTCACTAATCATGTGCCATAGTAAACCAAGCAAATGCTTCGAGGCGGTTTTAAGGCAATACATGGAGATTTGCTGCATATACGTTTTAGAGAAAAGATAATGAATTTGGTGGAATATAACCGCATTCGTTATGCGGTGAATGTTTTTTTTCTTTATTTTTGTAGAGGTCTGTAAGATGTTTATGACTGATGACAATCCGTTGATTATTAAAAATGTGTTATTATGAGAACAAAACTTTTATTCTTGCTATTAGCATATAGCCTGACTTTTCCTGTCAAGGCGCAGGGATATCAGCCTACCGAAGCGAATTTGAAAGCCCGTCAAGAGTTTCGGGATAAGAAATTCGGTATCTTTTTACATTGGGGACTGTATGCCATGTTGGCTACGGGCGAATGGACGATGACGAATAAGGACCTTAATTATAAGGAGTATGCCAAGTTGGCTGGCGGTTTCTATCCTTCTAAATTCGATGCAGCCAAGTGGGTGGCGGCTATTAAGGCATCGGGTGCAAAGTACATTACTTTCACGAGCCGTCATCATGAAGGCTTTTCAATGTTCGATACAAAGTATTCTGATTATAACATTGTGGATGCTACTCCTTTTAAACGTGATGTGCTGAAGGAATTGGCGGACGAGTGCCACAAGCAAGGTATCGGTTTACATCTTTATTATTCGCATATCGACTGGTATCGCGAAGATGCAGTGTGGGGACGTACGGGGCGTGGCACAGGCCGTCCTTATCCGGAAGGTAACTGGGATAGCTATTACGCTTTTATGAATCATCAGTTAACCGAATTATTGACCAATTACGGTCCCATCGGTGCCATTTGGTTTGACGGGATGTGGGATCAAGACCAAAACCCGGATTTTGATTGGGAATTGGATAAGCAGTATGCTTTGATTCATCAGTTGCAACCCAGTTGTTTGATAGGTAATAACCATCATCTTGTTCCTTATCCGGGTGAAGACATCCAAATCTTTGAGCGTGACTTGCCTGGTGAGAATAAGGCGGGGCTTTCGGGACAAGACATCAGTTCGTTGCCGTTGGAGACTTGTCAGACCATGAACGGAATGTGGGGGTATAAAATAACGGATCAGAATTACAAGTCGGCTAAAGAATTGATTCAGTATTTAGTAGGTGCCGCCGTGAAAGATGCCAATTTATTGATGAATATTGGTCCGCAACCCGACGGAGAATTGCCGGAAGTGGCGGTACAGCGTTTGGCAGAAATGGGTGAATGGATGAAGGTTTACGGTGAAACCATCTATGGGACACGTGGAGGATGTGTCGCTCCGCATTCTTGGGGAGGTACTACGCAGAAAGGGAATAAACTTTACGTTCATATCCTTGATTTGAAAGACAAGGCGTTGTTTCTTCCCCTTACCGGTCAAAAGGTTAAGAGGGCTTCTTATTTCGTGGATGGAACACCTGTGAAGTACCAAAAGAATCAGGAGGGTTATACGCTTTTGCTTCGTGAGGTTCCGGCAGATATCGATACGGTAATAGAATTGGAACTGGATTGAACTGCGGACCTTGTTCAGATAAACAATATTCCGATAACTCCACAGAATAATCCGGTGAAAAATCCGCCCATTACTTCATTTAGCGTATGTTGCCGGACAATGATGCGTGCCGAACCCAACATGCCCGCGAGCAGGATGAAGGCGCAGAGCCAGCCTATCGGGTTGAACTGGAAAATGAAGCTGTACGAGAGCAGTCCGCCCACCATCATGCCGCTACTTGCCGTATGAGTGCTGATTTTCCACTTGATATTAATAAGCGCACAGATGACCATACAGAGCAGGGTGGCTATGATGATGCCTCCCATATAGCGGGGCAGGTGATAGCGGTACATCGTAATCACGCATCCGATATAGCTTAGGATGGTGAGCGCATAGGGGACGAAACGCCGCTCGCGCTTGCCTAATTCATGAAGTGTCCAGCCGTTGATTTTCTGCATCAGGTAGATGCTGAGCATGGGCAGGAGGATGGTGAAGCAATACACGATGCCGAGCACAATCAGCTTATATTGGAGGGGCAGGATGCGCAAGTAGGTGAACGTGAAGAGCAGGACGAACGCCACGAACGGAAGCAGGAAAGGCGTGAATATCGCGGAGATGATTTGTGCCGTCCTGTATAAGTTGTCCTTCGGTTCGGTGCGTTTACGTGGTTCAGGCTCGTGATAGGTCAGTTGGTCGGGGATGTTCGTATCTTCCATATTCGGTTCTTTTATCTTCTTAATCGGGCTACGGGGATATTCAATTGCTGGCGGTATTTTGCCACGGTGCGCCGGGCAAGCGGATAGCCTTTCTCTTTTAAGATCGTAGCCAGTTCATCATCGGTGTACGGGCTGCTCTTGTCTTCGTGGTCCACACACTCTTTCAGGAGGCGTTTGATTTCGCGCACCGAGAGTTCTTCGCCGCTTTCGGTGGTATATCCGTCGCTGAAGAAGAACTTGAGCGGATAGATGCCGAAGTTGGTCTGTACGTATTTGCTATTGCTTACGCGTGAAATGGTCGATACGTCCAAGTGCGCACGTTCCGCCACGTCTTTCAGAATCATCGGGCGCAGGAGCGATTCATCTCCTTCCTGGAAGAAAGGACGTTGCAGGTCGATAATCGCTTGCATGGTACTCATCAGGGTCTGTTGGCGTTGCTTTACGGCATTGATGAAGTTCTGTGCCGCATCCACTTTTTGTTTCAGGAAAAGCATGGCGTCTTTCGATTCCTTGCTTTGGTTCGCTTTGTTGCGGGTGTGTTCGTCCAGCATGTCGGTAAACTCGCGGCTCAGGCGGAGTTCGGGCACGTTATGATTGTTGAGGCTCAGGCTGATGGTGCCGTCGTCTTCGGTCTCCACGATGAAGTCGGGGATGATTTGCTGGAGATTCTTTCCGATAGCTTCTCCCATCGAGCTTCCCGGACGCGGATTGAGCTTCACCAGTTCCGCCACGGCGTCATCGTATTGCTTTTCGGTGATGTTCAGCTTTTGCAGGATTTTATCCTTGTTCTTCTTGGTGAAGTCATCGCAACACTTGTCGATGATGTCGTATTCGATTTGTTTCAAGGGCGAGTCTTCCTTGCGCTTGATTTGCAGAAGGAGGCATTCCTGAAGGCTTCGTGCGCCGATGCCCGCCGGGTCAAAATCCTGAATGATAGAAAGCACGTGTTCCACTTCTTCGGGAGTAGCGTTGATTCCCTGATAGATAGCAAGTTCGTCAATAATGGCATCAATGTTTTTCCGCAAGAGTCCGTCATCGTCTAAGGAGCCGATGAGGTATTCGCCCAATTGTTTTTCCTCGGGCGTCAGGTCTTGCATATCGAGTTGTTCTTTCAAGGTCTCGTAGAAAGAAACGTTGTCCGAGAAGGGAATGTCTTCGGGCTTCTCGTCCCTTGAACGGTTGTTCTCTTGCAATTTGTAGTCGGGAATGTCGTCTTCGGTGCGGTAATCGCCCAAAGAGAGGTCTTCGCCGAAATCGGTATTCGGCTCACCGTCCTGGTCGGTGGCATAGTCTTCCCCTTCGTCTTCGTGCAGGTCGTCTCCCGAAGGCTCCTTGCCTTCTTCCAATGCTGGATTATCTAAAAGTTCCGCATGGACGCGTTCTTCCAGTTCTACCGTGGGGAGCTCCAATAGCTTGACCGCCAATATCTGTTGGGGCGACAAGGTTTGTACTTGTTGCTGGGTCTGTGTCTGTACTTGACTTGAGTTGATTGCCATAAGCCGAATTTGATTAACTTTCGCAAAGGTAGAAAATAAATTTGAGAATGAATCGTTTTTCCTTATCTTTGTCAAATGATAGTTTGTAGGGACGGGGTTTGCCCGCCTGTATGCACATACGTGGATGTTTTCGGGCAGGCTGACCCTGCCCCTACGAGATAATAATAAATTAACCTTAAACTTATGAGCAGATTATTTTGCATTGGTGTGCTGTGCGCACTTTTGTCGGCTTGCGCTTCTCCGTTCGAGAAGCAGGTGAAGGCGGATTTCGAGGAGAAGAAAGCCTTGTTCAACCAAGGGGATTTCTTTGAGGTGATTAATGCGGAAGGGCTTACGTCCGAAGAGCGGGATGCCCTGATGTTCTTGTATGCGTATATGCCGGTGGGTGATATCACCGATTATTCCGGCGAGTTTTATTTGGAGAATGTCCGAAGCTCGTTCGCCACGCGCAAGGAGACGGCTTGGGGGAAGTCGATACCCGATGAGGTGTTCCGCCATTTCGTCCTTCCGGTGCGGGTGAACAATGAGGCGCTCGACCGTTCGCGGATGATATTCCATGATGAATTGATGCCGCGCCTCGAAGGCTTGTCGATGTATGATGCTGTACTCGAAGTGAACCATTGGTGTCATGAGAAGGCGAACTACCAGCCTTCGGACGCACGGACCAGTTCGCCTCTTGCCACGGTAAAAACCGCATACGGGCGTTGCGGGGAAGAATCGACTTTCCTCGTGGCGGCACTCCGTTCGGTGGGCATTCCGGCACGGCAGGTGTACACGCCCCGCTGGGCACATACCGACGATAATCATGCGTGGGTAGAGGCATGGGCGGACGGGAAATGGTATTTCTTAGGAGCTTGTGAGCCCGAACCGGTCTTGAATTTGGGCTGGTTTAACGAGCCGGCAAGCCGGGGGATGCTGATGCATACCAAGGTGTTCGGACGCTACGAGGGACCGGAGGACGTGATGCGCACCACCGCCAATTATACCGAGATAAACGTGATAGGCAATTATGCGCAAAACGCACCTATATTGGTACGGGTAACGGATATAAATGGAAAGCCCGTAGCAGATGCTTGCGTGCGCTTCGGCATATATAATTATGCCGAGTTCTATCCGGTTTCGTCTCAACATACAGGCGAGGACGGTCTGGCGAGCCTTTCGGCAGGACTGGGCGATATGGTGGTATTGGCGGTGAAAGACCATGCCTTCGGAATGCGGAAAGTGTCGTTCGGAAAGGACAAAGAAGTGGAACTGAAGCTTGAACATCAGGTGGGCGATACGCTTTCACTCTCGCTCGACATCGTTCCTCCCGCAGGCGACCCGACTCTTCCGGACGTTACTCCCGAACAACGGGCGGAGAACGACATTCGTTTCAATCGGGAAGACTCCATCCGCAATGCGTATATCGCCACCTTCCCCGATGCAGATGCTATCCGTACCTTCGCTTCGGAGACGGGATACGATGCCAAAGCGGTTACTCCTTATATAATAGCTTCGCGCGGGAACGCTTCGGAGATAGAGGTTTTCTTGAAAGATGCGGCAGAGCGGAAGATGCGGAAGCGTGCATTGGCTTTGCTGGGCACGCTTGCCGAGAAAGACCTTCGCGATGCTGAAGCCCGTGTGCTCGATGATCATTTGTATCACACCGATTCGCTGGCAGATGTGGCTACGGTATTGGCTCCCCGCATCGGAAACGAGATGCTTACGCCGTACCGCTCGTTTTTCCAGAAGGCTATCCCCGAGGAAGATGCCGCCCGCTTCCGCGCGAATCCTTTGGCGTGGGTGGAATGGTGTAAGGATAGCCTGACGCTCCGTGATGATTTGTGTACGGTGGGTACGGTCATTTCGCCCGAAGGCGTATGGAAGAGCCGCATGGCAGACCGCACTTCGCGGAACACGTTCTTCGTGGCGGTGGCTCGTTCGCTGGGTATTCCCGCCTGGATAGACCGTGTGACGGGATACGTATTATATAAGGAGAACGGTGAGGATGTGGCGGTCGATTTCGAGAGCGGAAGTTCGGAGCAGGTGGCGGAAGGCACATTGAAGTTAGCCTATTCGCCGATTCCTCGGCTGGATGACCCTGCATACGCCCGCCATTTCTCTTTGTCGCGCTTCGACGGAGAAGGTTTTGCACTTCAGACTTATCCCGACTTCGAGCCGTGGAGCAACTTGTTTAAGGAGCCGGCAGTTCTTCCCGCGGGATATTACATGTTAGTGTCGGGCAACCGTTTGGCGAAAGGCGGCGTGTTGGCGCAAGTCTCGTTCTTCGCTGTAGAGCAAGGCAAGGAAACCGATACGGAATTAGCGGTGCGCGAAAGCGACGAGGCGGTCAGCGTGATAGGAAGTTTCAATTCGGAAGTCAAGTTTCAGACTCCCGAAGGCGAAGAGACCTCGGTATTGCTCACCACGGGCAGGGGATATTTCATCGTCGGCATCGTGGGCGTGGGCGATGAGCCTACCAATCATGCCTTGAAGGACATAGCCGCCAAGGCGAAGGAACTGGAAGCGTGGGGCAGGAAAATCGTCCTCCTTTTCCCTTCCCGTGCCGCATACGAGAAATACATGTCGACTCCGATAGCGGGCTTGCCCTCTACGGTCAGCTTCGGCGTTGACACAGACGGAAGCATCGAGTCCGCTATCCGTGAGGAGATGAAGCTCCGTTCCGGGACGCGCCTTCCTATTTTCATCATCGCCGATACGTTCAACCGTGTAGTCTTCGAATCGCACGGCTACACCATCGGCATGGGTGACCAGTTATTGAACACGATTCACGGTTTGTAATACGATAGTTTTCACCACAGATTACACAGATTTAGATAATTAATAATTAAAAGTGAATAATGAACAACGGCAAGCGTATCCGTCTGCTGCTATTAACTATTAATTGTTCATTATTAATTATTTAAATCTGTGTAATCTGTGGTGAGTAAAAAAAGAAGCATAATGAAAAAAAAGATTTTACTTTCACTCTCGAAAGAAGAACTGATTCGGCTTATCGAGGATTACTCGAAGAATTGGCTGGCGATGGACGGCGTGTGGTTCCAGTCGGTAGAGCGGACACGCGGAATGGATGAGGCAATGCATCACGACGCGGAAGCGTGGCGGAGGTTTACCGTTATCGAAGCCAAGCGCATCAAAGCATTCTTAGGCTTGCCCGAACGTGCGGGACTGGAAGGATTAGCCCGCGCCCTGCAACTCCGCTTCTACGCCAACCTGAACGAGGCGGATATTATCATAGACAAGGAAAAGAAAACATTGGTCTATCGTACTCGCGAGTGCCGTGTGCAGCGGGCGCGCGAACGCAAAGGGATGCCTTTCCACCCGTGCAAGCCCGTGGGCGAGATAGAGTATGCAGGTTTCGCCCGCACCATCGATGAACGCATCTCGTGCCAATGCCTCTCGTGCTTTCCCGATGTCACCGATCCCGAATGTTGTTGCGCCTGGCGGTTCAGGCTGGAGGAGTGAGCGGAGAGAGCACTAAAAATATTCCGTAAAATAGGTACAAACATCGTGGATATGTCTACTTTCCCGCCTTTCATGTTGCCGTATCTTTGCGGACAATAAACTAAATGCAAGGAATTATGACACTCGAAGAATTCAAGGATTTCGTCAAGACTGGCAAGCCGCTTGACACGGAAGAAATACATCAGTTCATGGACAAAATGGGTGGGGAGGCGAGGAAAATCACTTTCCGGCTGAACTTCGCCTATCATACTCCGGAGGAAATCAGGGACATCCTTTCCGAGCTTTTCGGGAAAGCCGTCCCCGCCACGCTCCGTGTGTTCCCGCCGTTTTATACCGATTTCGGCAAGAACATTGAGGTGGGCGAAGATGTGTTCATCAACGCCTGCTGCCATTTTCAGGACCATGGCGGCGTACGCATCGGGGACGGATGCCAGATAGGGCACAATGTGGTGTTTGCCACGCTCAACCATTTCTTGGAGCCGGAGAAGCGTAAGATGACTTATTCCGCGCCTATCGTCCTGGGGAAGAATGTCTGGATAGGCTCCAACGCCACTATCCTGCAAGGCGTAACCATCGGCGACAATGCCGTGATAGGTGCCGGGGCAGTCGTTACGGGCGACATCCCTGCCGATACGGTGGCGGTCGGGGTGCCGGCAAGGGTGGTCAAGCATATCTAATTCTACATGCCATAAAGAAATAAGAAAGCCATTATCTTCTGTGGTATAGCGGGGCAATAAATTTGTTTTCAAAAAGAAAAGTCACTGAAAGTCAGTGACTTTTGCTCGATGTCTGTAATTCGCTTGGGGCTCGAACCACCCTAATTTATATCTGATACTCAATCCCTTATCAATGGCGGATTTTTAAGTCCACCTATTTCACCTTGTTCTAACTTCTTTATTTCGCAGCTTTTACAGCTACCTTTCTTTTGCAAAAGTAAGAAAATAATCTGAACCTAAGATGTTTTTCTCATCATTTTTATTCTACGGAATGATGAAACATATTTTAGCCTTGTATCGAAATGTCTATTTTACCAAAGACGCTATCACTTTCGTAAAATCCGAAATGTCACCCTCCACACTGGCCTTCTCCAACGCCTTCATATACTCCAGCCTCCGTTCAACTGGAATGACCATCCAGTTATATCCGCCGAATGCGAGCATGACGTTCAAGATAAAACGCCCCATTCTTCCGTTCCCATCCATATACGGGTGAATAAATACGAAAAAGAAATGTCCCAACACAGCTCTTACGGTAGGATTCGGCTCGTTTTTCAGAAGGTCAAACAATACGGGCATGGTATCCCTGACGGCTTTGGGATTAAGCGGGATATGTTACGAGCCGCGTATATACACTTGCCCGGTACGGTAACCCACCCAATCTTCTCTTGGCAAAATTCCTACCGCAGCAAATGGCATTCACATCTGTATGTAGCAAGCAGAATGGTCAGCTTTCACCGTTCCCTGGGCAATCCTTCCGGCACGGCGCGAAATTCCATTCTTGTCAAGACTTTCAATATGCCAGCGGCATCTCGAACCATCGCCAAGCAAGGTGAAACCGCCATCTTTTCTGCTATTGTTGCCACTATCTCTTTATTTAATGCATTCCTAAATGTGCAAACGCTCGTATTTGTACATGTGCATTTACTCGTATTTGAAGCAAAAAACATAGTAAACCAAGTATGTTTATCTGTTGTATTCTTGCTATCAAGGCTTCATACCATTAAAGAATTAAGGGTTGACAAGCAATAGAGCGGATGTATGAAAATACGCTTCGATTCCGTAGCATGCAATGGGTCTTCCGCATCTGTAAATTCCAGTATGCCAAAATTTTCCAAGGAACACCGTTTCCCGTAAAGGAGATGTTTCCTGCGCATGAACAGACGCAGGCTCTTCATCTTTCCGGTCACTCCGGATTTCACCTCTACCGGTATGACCTGTAAATCTTGGACCAAAAGATAATCGACTTCCGACGTAGTACTTTCGGCGGTATTTTCCCAATAGTACAAATCATGTTCCGTGCGCGGCGTTAAACTCTTTATGATTTCCCAGCCTGCCACCATTTCGGTTATCGACCCCTTATTGACCAATTCTTCCGCAGCCCCTGCAAGTATCAATTCCGTCAAAGGACGGGCACTTCCCATTTCCATATCCAGAATGCGCAGCATAAGTCCGGAGTCCAGGTAGCTGAACTTCCGGAATTTATTATTAACTTCAGCACCCAGCGGTAATCCATTGCCTGCGGAATGCTGCACCATCTTTACTATGCCGGCATCACACAACATAGTCAGCGCACGTTTGACTTCTTCGGAACGGTAACCGCCTTCGACACGGCTATACACAAATTTACTCCCGGTCTGCATCACCACGCTGCGCAATGTGTTCCGAAGCAACTGAGGGTCTATTTTGCTGCTATATTTGGCAAAATCATCGTAGTATGTCTGCTGTATGTCTTCTTGTTCTTCCGCACTTTGCATATAATCGTGCGTATCTATCCATGCCGCCACGCTTGCCGGCATACCTCCGACCATGAGGAATGAACGGAACTGCTGTACCAATGCCTGATGCAGTTCCGGAGACAACGGATGCTGATAGTCCGCCTTGTTTTTCACCGTTATCCATGAATCAAGTCCCGAAGCCATAAGGAATTCATCAAACGACATAGGGTACATGAACATGGAGCGTATCCTGCCTACTCCGAATGAAGGCATTTCCTTCAATGTAAATTCCAATAAAGAGCCTGCCGCAGCCACATGCAGCCTAGGCATATTCTCTTTGAAAGCCCACAAACTATGCAAGGCTTCGGGGCAAGCCTGTATTTCGTCCAAAAACAACAATGTCTTGTCTTCTACGATGGGAATGTTCAACAATGTGCCCAATCGTGAAACGATTTCCCTTACATCGCTGACTTCCTTAAAAATTTGCCGCAACTCCGGACGGGTCTCAAAATTCACTTCCGCAAAATATGCAAACGACTCTCCCAAGTGCCTTATAGAACGTGATTTTCCTACTTGCCTTGCACCTCTGAGCAACAACGGCTTCCTACGGGCACTTTCTTTCCATTCCTTCAGGTAAGGATCTATATATCTTCTAAAATACATAATGTCAAATGGGTTAATATTCTTTTTATGCTTGCAAAGATACATATTTCTGTGAAAACAGAGAGGAATATTAGCCGCTATTTTGCAAAAACAGAGAGTAAAAAAGGTTATATTTCTGATAAAACCGAGAGGTATTACACAGAACCATTTTATGAAGTGTCTTTTCTAAACCTTATTCCATTCATTGATATGCTTCCTGCCGGTTATCATTCAATAGCTTTTCTATATCCGATTCCTTATATAGTATCTTAGTGCCAATCTGATAATAAGTGATTTTACCGTTTGAACGGTATTCTTGAAGCGTCCTCCTTGAGAGTTTAAGACGTTCGGACAATTCATTGTCGGTAAGGAACCTCTCCCCGTTCAGCACGGGTTTGTATTCATTCATCAGGATTCTCAAACGTTCCATTGCTTGCTCCAAGCGTTAATGGAAGGTTTGAATTTTTTCGTGCTCATTTGTTATCAGACTATTCATAGGCCAATACGTTTCAAATGATGGTTCATATAATGCGTTACGTCTTCCTTTTTATAAAATATCCTTCGGTCTATGTGCCATGCCTGCCTAATTTTTAGGGTGTAAAAATACTGTTTAATCAGGTAGTTTCAAGTTTGCAAAATATAGAAAATCAGAGAAGTATGATATAATTAGGTGGGCTTTGTTTTGGTGGAAATCAAGTCCACCTATTTCACCTGTTTTTATTGCCCCATTTTGCCCCGAAATGCAGGTGGGGGAACAAAGAAAAAGAGGGTGTATCAAAATAGAAATAAGCTTTCGTTTTGTTATCCTGAACGGAGTGAAGGATCTCGAATACACAAGCTGATGCACACGAGATTCTTCGCTATGCTCAGAATGACATTACTTTTTGATAGGCAATTTTCATTTTGAGACACCCTCTTTTTCTTGTTCGCTCAGCACGAACATTCTCTAATCGGTGTAAGTCCGTAACACGCCCGATAGCGGGAAGTGTATAGCCAAGGGCAAGGGTGTCCATTGCGAAGTGGAATCTGAAGGAAGCCGGCGGCAAACATCTGGCCTGACGAACAGAAACTTGATACAAGGCTGGTGGGCATGGATGAGATTACAAGACAAATCAAAGTCCGATAGCTATACGGAAATGCTCTAAGTAAATCAAGCAGGTATAAGATGGAAAGAGTATGTTCTTAACTGGGGAGGTCTTATGGACGTGCGGAAGATAAAATTCTGACGCACGGAGTAAAGCTTGCCATAAGAAGTCAGCAGACGCCATAGTACCTAAGGCACGTGTGCCTATGGGGAAGGGCTGAATCGGGCAGTGCAATAGTAAATGACTGCTACCCTGCGAGTCTTTTGTAGTCAGATGTCCGAAAGGAACTCTCTATCCAGACGATAGGACGGAATCCGACAATAGGATAGAAGTGACGTTACTCAAAGGTATAGCTGAAAACAACTTGCCACACATCGTAAGATGAGAAAGCCCGAAACCGCTGTATGCCGAACGGCACGTACGGTGGTGGTGTACTATGTAGAGTTTTTCTTAAACTCATAACTGACATTTAGATGGAAGCAGGCCTTCCACTATCGGTAAATAGGTATCGGTAGTAAACCGGCAAGTGCTGCTTTATCTGAAAAGATATTGTAGTGAACGACTTGTTAAAAGGC
>CASFRN010000010.1 GCA_949296855.1 uncultured Bacteroides sp.
ATGACCTCGACTGGAACGACAAACAATCGCGCAGTTCGGTGGAAATGAACAATCCGCAGGCTCGTCCGGCATTGAAAGATACGAAGCTGGATATAGCTGCCCACAATGTCATCTTCATCGGCTATCCCATCTGGTGGGACCAGGCTCCGCGAATCATCAACACATTCATCGAGAGCCACGACCTGAAAGGCAAGACGCTCGTGCCGTTTGCTACCTCCGGCGGAAGCGGGATAAGCAATAGCGTGAAAGAATTGAGGAAAGCATATCCCGACTTGGAATGGCAGGACGGCAAGCTGCTGAACAGGGCCAGCCGGAATACCGTTCAGAATTGGGTTAGGGATGTGATGGGGAAATAATTCTTGCTAAGTCTTTTGCCCACGTCAAAAACTTCCAATCCGCCCCGATAACCGCCGTCCCCGGCGGGGACAACGCTTAAAATTTTCCGCAAGCACTATCCGAGCCTCGGACAACGCTTAAAATTTTCCGCAAGCACTATCCGAGCCCTCGGATGGCACTTAAAATTTTCTGTAAGCACTATCCGAGCCTCGGACGGCACTTAAAATTTTCTGTAAGCACTATCCGAGCCCTCGGATGGCACTTAAAATTTTCCGTAAGCACTATCCGAGCCTCGGACGGCACTTAAAATTTTCCGCAAGCACTATCCGAGCCTCGGACGGCACTTAAAATTTTCCGCAAGTGCTATCCGAGACCTCGGACGGTACTTCTAATTTTCTGCAACTCTTGTCGGAGATTTGGACAGGATTTCTTATATTTGTGCAAAGTAATCAATAAAAAAAGTATGTATGAAAAAGATTAAGACTATCAGCCTGACCTCCCTTCGTGTGGAAGAATGCTTTGGCTATCTGAAACTCGTCCTCGCCGAGACCGAGAACTTGCCGAGCGAAGAAACCCCGTCTATCCTCACCACTTCCGTAAACACATATACGGATAAATTCGGCGCTTTCGACACTGCATTGAAGGCGTCTGCCGTAAATCCTGCCACCGTTTCGGTGACCGCGACTGATGCGGGACGCGACGATGCGTGGCGCGGGACGAATGCTTACGTGAAGGCGATGTGCAACCACCCGACCGCTGACGTGGCAAGCGCGGCTGCCGAAGCCAAGTCGCTTTTCGACAAGTACGGCGACCCGACATCGCTGGCGCAGACCGAGGAAAGCGGCGTATTGCACAATCTGTTACAAGATTTAGAGGCATTCGATGCGAGCAAGCGCACTTTGTTGAATCTCGACGTATGGATTACCGACTTGAAGACGAAAGAAGAAGCGTTCCTTGCCGCAGCCGCCGAGCGCACGGAAGCCGATGCAGCCCGTCAGGTGGGCATCGTGAAGGAAACCCGCACCGCCGCCGAAGCCGCCTACCGTTCGCTGGTTGATACGGTGAACGCGCTGGCGATGATAAACGGCGATGCGGCATACGCCACGTTTATCGACCATGTGAACGCGATGATTGAGCGTCAGAAAGCTATCTCGAAGGCTCGCTCCACGAGGGCGAAGAAAGAAGACGAGTCTGCGGAATAACTGAAGAATGAATGCAGAGGCACGGAGACATAGAGTTATACATCAATAAAAAACTCTGTGTCTCCGTGCCTCTGTGTTTGTTTTTATTTGCACAACGCTTCAATCGTTGCCCGCACGCGGCGGGCGGTGGTGACGTCGCGCGAATATTCGTCGGCGTCCTTGGCTCCCATGGTGACTTCGGGGTTGGTGAAGGTCATGAGGCTCTTCACTTTCTCGCGGGCGGAGAAATGGAACTCGCGGATGCCGGTGTCTTGCGCCAGTTGGCGGATGTTCGTTTCGTTTACGCCGCATCCTGCCAGGAGGATGATGCGCCCTGCGGCATAGGCTTGCAGGTCGTGGAGGAGGGGCGCGCCTTGGGGAGCGGTGGGTTGCTGTCCCGAGGTGAGGATGCGCGTCACGCCAAGCGAGGCTAATTCGTCGAGGGCACGGTACGGGTCGCGGCAATGGTCGAAGGCGCGGTGGAAGGTGACGGGAGTGCCTTCGGCGGCATCTATCAGGCGGCGGGTGGTCTCGATGTCGATGTCTCCGTTCTCGCGGAGGCATCCGAATACCAGTCCGTCGGCTCCCGCGCGGCGTGCCATGCGGATGTCTTCCAGCATCGTTTCCACTTCTATGGGGGAATAGAGGAAGTCTCCTCCGCGGGGGCGGATGATGACGTGCAGGCGGATGTCGAGCAGGCGGCGTGCCATTGTGATTTCGCCATACGAGGGGGTGGTCCCTCCTTCGGGGATGCCTGCGCATAGTTCTACGCGCTGCGCTCCTCCTTCTTGTGCGGCAAGGCAACTCGCTACGGAGTTGGCGCACACTTCAAATGTATAAGTTCCGTTGTTCATTGTTTGTGTTTTAGTTGATGTTTTCATGGCACACAGATGACACAGACGGACACAAAGGAACACAGATTTTCTTTTTTCTATGCAGACACAGCGCAGCTTAAAATTAATCTGTGTAAATCTGTGTTTGTCTGTGTCATCTGTGTGCTATTTCTCATATAAAAAATTAATATACAAAGCTGCTTCCGCCCAAGAACTCGCGGAGGAGCGAGGTGGGAGGCAGCTGGTTATCGGGTACGGACGTGAAATAGCCTAAGAAACGCAGGAGGCGGTTGGCTTCGGAATATGCCGGGCAATTGTTGGGCACCTTGCGCAAGAGCGGCTCGGCGTAGTCTTTCAACACGGCAAGCTCGAAAAGGAGGGCAGAGTTGAACATCGCGTCGGCGTTCTCCTGATAGGGGAATATCCACTTGTCTTCGCCCGCCCGCACGCTTTCCCAGCGGTTGATGGTGTCTTCGGCACTGCTCCCCCGGTATTTCGAGTCGCGGATGATGCGCCGGATGAGGCGGTTGTCCGTGGTGGGGATGTAGTTGTGGTTATCCAGTTGGATAGTGGTGAGTGCCGACACGTATATCTTGTATTTGTTTTCGTCGGGGATTTGTGCGGTCAGTTCGGGGTTGAGGGCGTGGATGCCTTCCAGTATCAGAATCATGTTGTCGTTTATGCGGAGCTTCTTTCCGCTCATCTCCCGTTTGCCCGTCACGAAGTTGAAGCGGGGAAGCTCGATTTCCTTTCCCGCTATCAGTTCTTTCATTTGCGCTTCGAAGAAAGGCAGGTCGAGGGTGTAGAACGACTCGAAGTCGTGCTTCCCGTGCTCGTCCAAAGGGCTGTCTTCGCGGTTTACGAAATAATCGTCCAGCGAAATGGGATAGGGACGTATGCCGTTGGTGAGCAACTGTACGCTCAGGCGTTTGCTGAAGGTGGTCTTTCCCGACGAGGAAGGTCCCGATATGAGCACTAACTTCACGCGCTCCCCGTTTCGGTCGCGATGGGCGATTTCATCGGCAAGGCGGGCGATTTTCTTTTCTTGAAGTGCTTCGGAGACGTTGATGAGGTCGGTGGCTAAGCCTTTGTGGCACGCAATGTTGAAGTCGCCCACGGTGGCGATGCCCATGATTTCGTTCCAACGGTGGTATTCCTGAAACACTTCGAGCATCTTTTCCTGCTTCACCACTTCCTGTAGGCGGGTAGGGTTTTTCCGGTCGGGCACGCGCAGGAGCAGGCCGTCATAGTATTTCACGATGTCGAACAGGCGGATGTATCCCGTGCTGGGCACGAGGCTTCCGTAGTAGCAATCCGTGGTATTTCCCAAGCGGTAATAGAAGGTATAGAGCTGGTCATAGGTGCTCAGGAGCTTGGCTTTGTCCACCATTCCCCGCTGGGCGAATATTTCCGCCACTTGGCGGGTGTGGCATTCGATGCGTTCGAAGGGGATGTCGGCGTCGATGATTTCCTGCATCTTCTGCTTGATGCGGATTACGTCGTCCAGCCCGATGGAACGGTCTAAGTGCAGGTTGCAATAATATCCTTTCGATACGGGATGTTCCAACGAGATGCTTCCTTGGGGATAGAGCTCTTCTACTGCCTTGACAAGGATGAAGCAAAGCGAGCGGAAGTAGGTGCGCATTCCCGAAGGGTTGGTGATGTCGAGGAATTCCACGTCTTTGTTGTAATAGACCCTGAAGTTGAGGTCTTCCACTTTATTGTTGACCTTTGCGCTTACCACGCCGTAGGGCATATCCAGTCCGAAATCGTTGTAAATTTCCAAAAGGCTGATTCCTTCGCGGAAACTTCTTGTTTGATTGATGTTTTTACAATATATTTGTAACATGATTGTAATATGTATTACTTAGGGTGAGAATTTGCCGTTAAATTACGGAATAAACACCGAAAGCCAATTGACATCTTAACTTAATTATAAATGGAGTATAGTTTTTATGATTTTTTAGCACTGTTAGGCTCGCTTGCCCTCTTCTTGTACGGCATGAAAATCATGAGCGAGGGACTTCAGAAGTTTGCGGGCGACCGTCTTCGGAGCATCCTGACAGCAATGACGACCAACCGGGTGACAGGTGTGTTGACCGGTACGCTCATCACCGCATTGGTGCAATCTTCTTCTGCCACGACGGTTATGGTCGTGAGTTTCGTAAATGCAGGCTTGTTGACCTTGACGCAATCCATCAGTGTCATTATGGGCGCCAACATCGGAACCACGGTCACCGCTTGGATTATCTCGGCTTTGGGATTCAAGGTAGACATTTCCGTATTCGCCCTTCCGCTCTTGGCTTTCGGCATCCCGCTTCTTTTCTCGCAAAAAAGCTCGCGCAAGTCTATCGGTGAGTTCATCTTCGGCTTCTCTTTCCTGTTTATGGGATTGGATTTATTGAAGAAGAACGCTCCCGACCTGAGCCAGAACCCGGATATGTTAGCGTTTGTGCAGAATTATACCGATATGGGATTCTTCTCGGTCATCTTGTTCGTGATTATCGGTACGGTATTGACGATGATTGTGCAGGCGTCTTCCGCCACGATGGCGATTACCCTGATTATGTGTGCCAACGGCTGGATTAGTTTCGAACTGGGTGCGGCGTTGGTGTTGGGCGAGAATATCGGAACGACCATTACCGCCAATCTTGCGGCACTTACCGCCAACACACAGGCGCGGAGGGCTGCCTTGGCGCATCTGATGTTTAATGTATTCGGCGTGATTTGGGTGTTGATATTGTTTCAGCCGTTCCTGAATATGGTAGGTTGGATTATCGACGACTGGATGCAGGTGAGCGATGCGGGAGGTGCTGCGGTCTCGTTTAAACTCTCGGCGTTCCATACGTGCTTTAATGTATGCAATGTACTGATTCTGATATGGTTCGTTAAATTGATTGAAAAGACGGTATGCAGGTTTATTCCCCAAAAGGAAACGGAAGAAGAGTACCGTTTGCAATTCATTTCGGGCGGTATGCTTTCTACGGCTGAGCTTTCCATTTTGCAAGCCCGTAAGGAAATTAACCTCTTTGCCGAGCGTATCCGGCGGATGTTCGGAATGGTGCGCGACTTGCTTCATACCACGAACGAGAACGATTTCAACAAGCTTTTCGCCCGCATTGAGAAATACGAAGGCATCAGCGATAACATGGAGGTGGAGATAGCTACGTATCTGACCCAAGTATCCGAAGGACGGTTGAGTTCGGAAAGTAAGTTCGAAATACGCGAAATGTTGCGCGAGGTGAGCGAGATAGAAAGCATCGGGGACAGTTGTTATAACTTGGCACGCACGATGAACCACAAGCGGCGTACCAACGTGGAGTTCACCGAGGAACAATATGGGCACATCGAACAGATGTTCCAACTGACCGATACAGCCCTGACGCAGATGATAGAAGTGATAGAAGATACGCATCATGCGGTAGACGTGAACCGTTCGTTCAATTTAGAGCACGAAATCAACAATTACCGCGACCAGTTGAAAGACCGTAACGTGATAGACATCAACGAAAAGGCATATAATTACCAAACGGGCGTACATTATATGGACCTCATCGCCGAATGCGAAAAGTTAGGCGACTATGTGGTGAATGTGGTGGAGGCGCATACCGAGACCAAGGAGAAAAAAGCCTGACGTTTGCTAAGGATTGACCTACATCAAGAATTCGGCAGATTTACTCAAATAGATGTTGTATAGCATGACAACGTAAGGTGCAAACCTGTAATTTTGTGTCGTAAAACATAAAAACAAATAACTAGCATGCTTAAAAGAGTGAAGAAAATTCTTGTAACAGGTCTTCTGGAAATGAAGAACAACAACGTGCGTATCTGGGAAGACATGACACGTTGACAGAGGATTAGAATTTTTTTGAATGTAGGTAAAAAGGTTGATGTATGATCTTTCAGGGTCATACATCTTTATGTTGAAAGCAAATGAAAATGGAATGAATATGAAGAAAGACCGCGGGCTTCGTGCTTCGCGGCCTTTCTTTTTTCTCAATATTCCACCTTATCCGCTTTGGCTTCCCAGTCGCGGAAAGCCTGAAGGGCTTCTTCGGGCAAGAGGCGTTCCGATTTCAGGCGACGGTCTTCGGGTTTCAGTTCCAGTTCCTCGTAAATGAAAGCGTCATCAAAGCCGATGCGGGCGGCATCGTGCTGGTTGTTTCCGTAATACATCCGGTCGAGGTGTGCCCAATAGATGGCTCCCAGGCACATAGGGCAAGGTTCGCACGAAGTGTAGATTTCGCATCCGCTCAGGTCGAATGTGCCTAATTTGTGGCATGCGGCGCGGATGGCGCTCACTTCGGCATGTGCGGTAGGGTCATGTTCAGGAGTCACGCGGTTGGTGCCTGTGGCGATGATTTCCCCGTCACGTGCAATGACGGCACCGAACGGACCTCCTCCTTCGGCTACGTTCCGTACCGAAAGTTCGATGGCTTTGCGCATCAGTTCTTCTTTAGTCATAGGCATTCATGATTTTCGTGTCTCTAAAGATAGGAAGAAAAACGCAGATTTCCACAGATTCACGCGAATAAAATTTTCACCACAGAGGACACAGAGTCGCACAGAGTTTAAAAATTATTTATCCTCTGTGCGACTCTGTAGTCCCTGTGGTGAAATAAAAAAAACGGAGGCACAATGACTTGCACCTCCGCTCTTGGAACTTTATATAGGGTTAGGAAATTACATCATTCCGCCCATGCCTCCCATGCCTGCGGCAGGCATTTCAGGCTTTTCTTCTTTCTTTTCTACGATAACGCATTCTGTAGTCAGGAACATACCGGCGATAGAAGCGGCGTTTTCCAAAGCCACACGTGTTACCTTGGCGGGGTCTACGACACCTGCAGCGTGCAAGTTTTCGTAAACGTCGGTACGGGCGTTGTAACCGAAATCACCTTTGCCTTCACGTACTTTCTGAACCACTACAGCACCTTCCTTACCAGCATTGGCTACAATCTGGCGCAACGGCTCTTCGATGGCACGCTTGATGATTTCGATACCGGTAGTTTCATCGGCATTGTCACCCTTCAAGCCTTCCAAAGCGTCGATAGCACGGATGTAAGTCACGCCACCGCCCGGAACGATACCTTCTTCGATAGCGGCACGTGTAGCGCACAATGCATCATCCACACGGTCTTTCTTTTCCTTCATTTCCACTTCGCTGGCTGCACCTACATACAATACAGCTACACCGCCTGACAATTTGGCAAGACGTTCTTGCAATTTTTCCTTGTCATAGTCGGAAGTAGAGTTCTTGATTTCGGCTTTGATTTGGTTGATGCGGTCCAAGATGTTGTCTTTATCACCCGCACCGTTTACGATAGTGGTGTTTTCTTTCGTAATAGTAACCTTCTCGCAAGAACCTAACATATCGATAGTTGCTTGTTCCAGCTTCAAGCCTTTTTCTTCGCTGATGACAACGCCGCCAGTCAGGATAGCGATATCTTCCAGCATGGCTTTACGACGGTCGCCGAAGCCCGGAGCTTTCACGGCACAAATCTTCAACTGGCCACGCAAACGGTTGACTACCAATGTGGTCAACGCTTCGCTATCTACGTCTTCGGCGATGACCAGCAACGGACGTCCGCTCTGAACAGCCGGTTCGAGGATAGGCAAGAAGTCTTTCAGGTTGCTGATTTTCTTGTCGTAAACCAAGATGTACGGGCGTTCCATGACGCATTCCATTTTTTCCGTATCGGTTACGAAGTAAGGCGACAGGTAGCCGCGGTCGAACTGCATACCTTCTACCACACCGATTGTAGTGTCGGTACCTTTGGCTTCTTCGATGGTGATGACACCGTCCTTAGAAACCTTACGCATTGCGTCGGCAATCAGCTTACCGATAACCGGGTCGTTGTTGGCAGATACGGTAGCTACTTGTTCAATCTTGTCGTAGTTATCGCCTACGGTTTCAGCCTGAGCCTTGATGCATTCTACCACTTTTGCAACAGCTTTATCGATACCACGCTTCAAGTCCATCGGGTTAGCGCCTGCGGTTACGTTTTTCAATCCTACGCCTACGATAGCTTGAGCCAATACGGTAGCGGTAGTAGTACCATCGCCCGCATCGTCACCGGTCTTCGAAGCAACTGATTTAACCAGCTGGGCACCTGTGTTTTGGAATGGGTCTGCCAATTCTACTTCCTTAGCAACGGTCACACCGTCCTTTGTGATTTGCGGAGCACCGAATTTCTTTTCGATGATAACGTTACGTCCTTTCGGACCGAGGGTTACTTTTACGGCATTCGCCAATTCGTCCACGCCTTTCTTCAATTGGTCGCGGGCGTCAATATTGAAAAGTATTTCTTTTGCCATGATTGTTCTAATTTTTAATTCTTAATTGAGGATTGCGAGTACATCGCTTTGGCGCATAATCAGGTATTTCACACCGTCGTGTTCGATTTCGGTGCCCGAGTATTTGCCATACAATACTTGGTCGCCTGCTTTCAGTACCATTTCTTCGTCTTTCGTGCCATTGCCTACGGCTACCACTTCGCCTTGCAACGGTTTTTCTTTAGCTGTGTCGGGGATGATGATTCCGCCGATTGTCTTTTCTTCTGCAGGTGCCGGAAGAATCAGCACTCTGTCTGCTAACGGTTTAATGTTCATAATGCAATATTGTTTTTGTTATTTATACGTCTTTTATCCGGTTTGCCAATGCAAACCACTTCTATCCCTACTAAAACCGTGCCAAACTATTAAAACTGACAATATGGCAGTCCTTTGCCTACCCCGTTTTAGACAGGCTGGGTGAGGAAACAGGTATTTTTAATAATCGCCTTGGCGGATATGCTTACATTTATCCCGAAATATATATGCGTAGCCCGATGTATTTAGTCTCGTGCGCGGATACAAATAGGTGCATGTAATTGCCTGCATATCAATGATGAAAATAAAAAGCATTTGCTTGTTAACAGTTTTTTACGTTCGGATTCCCATTTCCCTTGGCGTTTTGAACGGGCTTTGTTATCTTTGCTTTTCGTAAAACGAAAACACGAATAAGCGAATGGAAATCGTATACCTTATTATCGGATTGATTGTCGGATGCGTGGCAGGCTGGGGGCTTGCCTCGCGGAAGAACGTCGTGCTAGCGGCTGAACTGAAGATGCAGGAGACGCATGCCCGCGAGATGCTCGATGCCGAACGTCGCCGCTTAGAAGAAAAGTTGGCGGAACAGAAACGGGAAGTGGAAGAATTGCACAAGCGTTCAGCACTGGAATTCGAGAGCCTTGCCGACAAGATATTCCGCCAGCGTGCCGAAGCGTTCAACCGCCAAAGTGCAGAAAGCCTGGGTGCCTTGTTGAAGCCGTTTGGCGATAACCTGAAGGAGTTCAAGCATCGGGTGGAGGAAGTGTACGACAAGGAATCGAAGCAACGTTTTTCGCTGGAAGACCGCATCAAGGAACTGGTTCAGTTGAACAAACAAATCAGCGATGATGCCAACAACCTGACCCGTGCATTGAAAGGCGATTCGAAGATGCAGGGCAATTGGGGCGAGATGATATTGGAAACAATACTGGAAAATTCGGGGCTTCACGAGGGACAGGAGTATTTCCGCCAGTCGTTCCTGAAGGATGCCGAAGGCAACACCGTGCATAACGAGGAAGGGCAACGCCTCCAGCCCGATGTGCTGGTGATGTATCCTGACAACCGGCGGGTGATTATTGACTCGAAGGTGTCGCTTACGGCATACGCTTCGTATGTGGCAAGTGAGGACCGTGAAGAGCAGGAACGTTTCTTGAAAGCCCACTTGGCATCGGTGCGGGCGCATATCGACGAACTGAGCCGCAAGGATTATTCGCGCTACGATGTGGGTGCACTTGATTTCGTGATGATGTTCATCCCCAACGAACCCGCCTACGTGCTTGCCTTGCAGACCGATTCCGAACTATGGAATTACGCCTACCGCAAGAAGGTGGTGCTGATGAGCCCTACGAACCTGATTGCTGCGCTCCGTCTTGCACTTGACTTGTGGAAACGGGAGTATCAGGAAAAGAACATTCAGGAAATCGTGCGCCGTGGCACTGCGCTTTATGAAAAGCTGGTCGGTTTTACCGATACATTCGGGCGTATAGGCGACACACTTAAATCGGTTTCGGCGGCATACGAGGCTGCACTTTCCCAGCTTTCGGAAGGGAAAGGCAACGTCATCCGCCAGGCGGAAATGCTGAAGGAACTGGGCATCACACCGAAGAAGCAGCTGAAAATGAAGTCGGAAGAGTGAGTTTTTCACACTACGGATTATACAGATTTCAATAATTGTTGATGGTTAATAATGGAGCTTACACTATTAACTCTTAATTATTCATTATCAATTACTGAAATCTATCTGTATAATCCGTGGTGAATGTTAACGATTTATGGTTTTAATCAACTCATCGGGAGTGACTAAGGTCTGCTCGCCCGTTGCCATGTTCTTGAGCGTGAGCTTGCCTTCCTGCATTTCGTTTTCTCCCGCTATCGCTACGAAAGGAATGGCTTTGGCGTTGGCGTAACTCATTTGTTTTTTCATCTTTGATGATTCGGGGAATATCTCGGCGCGGATGCCTGCTTGGCGTGCCTTTGCCAAGACGGGGAGCACGTATGCGGATTCTGCCGCTCCGAAGTTGACGAACAAGAGTTGCGTGCTTGCCGAAGTCTCTTTCGGATAGAGGCCGAGTTGGTTCAGTACGTCGTAGATACGGTCGGCGCCGAACGAGATGCCTACGCCCGATACTCCCGGAAGGCCGAACACGCCTGTCAGATTGTCATACCGTCCGCCTCCGCTGATGCTTCCTATCTGTACGTCGAGCGCTTTCACTTCGAAGATGGCTCCCGTGTAATAATTCAGGCCGCGCGCCAAAGTGAGGTCGAGTTCCACTTCTGAGTGGATGTCCAGCCCGGCAATCGTGTTCAGGATAAATTCGCTTTCCTCAATGCCTTTCATGCCCGTTTCGCTCGAAACGAGCGTTTGCTTCAGGGTGTCGAGCTTTTCTTGGTTTGTTCCGCTCAGCCGGATGATAGGCTGGAGTTTGTCGATGGCTTCTTGGGGGATGCCTTTCGATGCCAATTCGGCGTTGACGTTTTCCAATCCGATTTTGTCCAGCTTGTCGATGGCTACGGTGATGTCTGTTATCTTGTCCGCTTCGTCGATGATTTCGGCGATGCCGCTCAGGATTTTGCGGTTATTGATTTTGATGGCTACCCGGATGCCGAACTTGCGGAACACGGTGTCGAGCATCTGCACCAGCTCCACCTCGTTCAGGAGCGAATCGCTTCCCACCACGTCGGCGTCGCATTGGTAGAACTCGCGGTAACGTCCTTTCTGCGGGCGGTCGGCACGCCATACGGGCTGTATTTGGAAACGCTTGAAGGGGAAAGTAATCTCATCGCGGTGCATCACCACGTAGCGCGCGAAGGGCACGGTAAGGTCGTAGCGCAAGCCTTTCTCGCAAAACTTGCAGGCGAGTTTGGCGGCGTTGCGCGAGAGCAGTTCCTCATCGGTCAGCCCCGCGAAATAATCGCCCGAGTTTTGTATCTTGAACAAGAGCTTGTCGCCTTCGTCACCGTATTTCCCCATCAGGGTAGAGAGGCTCTCCATAGCAGGTGTTTCTATCTGTTGAAATCCGTAGAGGCGGAACACCTCGCGGATGGTATCGAATATGTAGTTGCGTTTCGCCATTTCTACGGGCGAAAAGTCTCTGGTTCCTTTCGGTATGCAGGGTTTTGTTGCCATAATAAAATCGTTTTTAAGTTTATCCGTGCAAAATTACGGGATTCTTTTCTAAATTGAAAATGTATCTGAACAGAAACGCAGATTAACGCAGATTTTCGCGGATTATCATTCAATTATCAGTCTGCGTTAATCTGCGCTAATCTGCGTTTCCTTCATTCCGGGCGGACTCACTCGCGGCGGTTGGTGAAAATCAGGATGTAATACACTAAGGTGGCGAGCGAGCCGAGTGCAGCCACCACGTACGTATATGCCGCTGACTTCAGTGCGTCGAAAGCCTGAGACTGGTTATAATTATTGGTCACTCCCGCACCTCTCAGCCATACTAAAGCACGCCGGCTGGCATCAATTTCCACGGGGAGGGTGATGAAACTGAACAAAGTGGTCATCGCGAAAAGGCAGATGCCGATGAGCATCAATTGAGGGAAAGTGTTAATCAGGAACATGCCCGCTAACAATACCCATTGCACGATGGAAGACGAGAATTGCACCACGGGGACTAATGCCGAGCGCATCTGAAGCGGAGCGTATGCGCGTGCGTGTTGCACGGCGTGTCCGCATTCGTGGGCAGCTACGGCAGCCGCGGCTATACTGCACGTGTTGTACACCCCTTCGCTAAGATTGACGGTCTTGTTGGCAGGGTTATAATGGTCGGTAAGCATTCCCGGTGTGCTGGTCACCCGCACGTCATAAATGCCGTTGTCGCGCAACATTTTCTCGGCAATCTCCCGTCCCGTCATTCCGTTGGAGAGCGCCATGCGCGAATACTTGTCGAATTTCCTTTTCAGGTTGGCTTGCACCAAATAGCTGAGGATGGCAATGCCGATAAATAAAATCCAATACGTCATAATCTATATAAATACTTTAAGTGGTTTTCGAGAAAGACAGTACAAATGCTTTGCCAAATGTAAGCAAAATATCCATTTGTCAGCCCTTAATTGAGGATTATTAAGGCATCCGATGAAGATATTTGTACTTTTTTTGAAGATTCCTTTGCAGATTCGGAAAAAAGCCGTACCTTTGCACTCGCAATCAGGAATGATGCAAGCAGGTTTGATTCGCTAGCTCAGCAGGTAGAGCACAACACTTTTAATGTTGGGGTCTTGGGTTCGA
>CASFRN010000011.1 GCA_949296855.1 uncultured Bacteroides sp.
AAATGAGTCTATTTCTGAAATAATATGTTTATCTTTGACCATAGCTTTTAGTATTGAGTCCTTTTTGATAGCACTTAAAGATACTCATTTTCTGCGAAATACAGAACTAAAAGCTATACTTTTTTACTTGCGAAACTTGAATCTTTTATCTAAATCCCACCTACATTCTGCATTCCTCTCTCAAAGCCCACGTACTTTGACAACAAGTTATCCCGAAAAGCCATTAAATAAATTCCGTATCAAATCAACAAGGAAAACAAACGCAGCAAAACAAAAAGACAGAAAAATCTAATATACGATTACTTATTGATTCGTCAAACAAAATACCTCATTACAATCTTCATTATTTTACATAATAATAATTTCAAATTGAAAGCACATAATCATACATTCATTACATATTGAAACTTCCTTTAACAAAAAGCAAAAAGTATGTATTCCTAATACGAAGCAAAAGCTAAAAGCTCTACCTTTGCTCTCGGAACAAAGAAAAATGAGATTGTTTTAAGGTAAATAGAATAAGAGAGTTTTCAGTAGAAGTGTTTAAGAAAAACAAAAGAATGATAAAAAGATTGTTGAAGAAAAAATGCCAGATGCTATTGGCGATAGCGATAGCGTCTCCGGCGGTGCTCATGGCACAAGACAAGGTGGAAGCCAACGTAGGAGCCGACTTGGTGAGCGGCTATATCTGGCGTGGGCAGGACTTGGGCAATATCAGCGTGCAGCCCTCTGTTTCAATAGGTTATAAAGGGTTCTCCCTCTCGGCATGGGGCTCGGTAGGATTCGAGAAATCGGACACGAAAGAACTCGACCTTACGTTAGGCTATGGCATAGGAGGGTTTAGCGTATCGGTGACCGATTATTGGTTCAACGGAGGACCGGGGTATTTCCATTACGGAGCGCACGACACGAACCATACGTTCGAGGCTCAAGTGGGATATGACTTCGGAGTGCTTGCCCTGAACTGGTACACCAATTTCGCCGGGAATGTGGGCTATAAAACCAACGGAGAACGTGCCTACGCCTCGTATTTCTCGATAGAGGCACCCTTCCGCTTAGGCGGGCTGGACTGGTCGGCATGTGTGGGAGCCACGCCTTGGGAGAATGATTTCTACAACGGAGGCAAGAGCGGCTTCGCGGTATCCGAAGTGGGAGTGAAAGCCACAAAAGAATTGAAGATAACCGAATCGTGGACGCTTCCGCTATTCGCCCAAGTGATATGGAATCCGGCAACGGAAGGAGCTTACTTCGTAGCAGGCTTAAGTTTCTGATTACAACTACAAAATACAATTATACAAAATACAAATACAATTATGAAAAAGATTGAAGCGATTATCCGGAGAACCCGGTTCGACGATGTAAAGCAAGCCCTGTTGGATGCCGACATCGAATGGTTTTCTTATTACGATGTGCGGGGCGTAGGAAAGACCCGCGAAGGGCGCATTTACCGGGGCGTAGTGTACGACACCAGTTCGATAGAGCGCATCCTGCTCTCTATCGTGGTGCGCGAGAAGAACGTAGAAAAGACCATTCAAGCCATCCTGAAAGCCGCCCAAACGGGAGAAATCGGAGACGGACGCATCTTTGTCATCCCTGTAGAAGACGCCGTCCGCATCCGGACAGGCGAGCGAGGAGACATCGCGCTATACAACGCCGAACAAGAGAAATAAACACAACACAACAACACATAAACGAGATACAGATTATGGATACATATACAAAAGGCGGCACCGCTTGGTTAAGGTATGCCGCAATCCTGTTCATGCTTTTTACGCTTGCGCCTGCCTTGCCCGCACAAGAGATTATAGAAGAGACCGTTACGGTCAGCGAACCTGCCCTCGACTCGGGCAATACGGCTTGGATTCTGACTTCTTCGCTTTTGGTTTTATTGATGAGCATTCCGGGCATTGCCCTGTTCTACGGGGGCTTGGTTCGCCAGAAGAATGTATTGAGTGTCATTATGCAGACCCTTTTCATCGTGGGTGTGGTGAGCGTCCTTTGGATTGCCTTTGGCTATAGCTGGGCATTCGACACGAGTTTCGCCGAATCGGGAAACCCCTTGGCATGCGTCATGGGAGGGTTCGATAAAGCATTCCTGCACGGAATCACCCTCAATACATTGACCACGGGGAATATACCCGAAATCCTC
>CASFRN010000012.1 GCA_949296855.1 uncultured Bacteroides sp.
AGGACATGATATGCGCTACGCCATCGACTCGCGCAAGCTGCAGCGTGAACTGGGTTGGGAGCCGAGCCTGCAATTCGAGGAAGGCATCGAGAAGACCGTGCGTTGGTATTTGGATAACCAGGCGTGGATGGACAACGTGACGAGCGGCGACTACCAAAAGTACTATGATGAGATGTACAAGTATAGATAAATAAGTATAGCTGGGGCTGTCTCAAAATGAAAGCTTATTTCAATTTTGAGACAGCCCCATGCTGTCCTATAAACTTTAAGCCTTAACTTTTTTGCAGTCTTCATTCGAGGAATATATTTTGAGGATGTTTACTCAAGCAGCATAAGAAACCGATAAATTAAATTCTATAGAATACATGATAGAGAAAATTATTAATGATAATGTGTATTAGACAAGAATGAATTGATAGATTATGGCTGCCAACTTTCAAAAAATCATAGACCGCATATCGGAAGCGTTCAGCTTCTTTGATTTTTCGTTCTTGATTTCGGGCTCGTCAACGTTTGCTATCTGTTGTTATACACTGAACCGGTTGGGGATGGATGTTTCTTCGGACAGTAGTTTTTTGAACGTTTGTGTCTCGATTGTTGGGATTTACATTGCTGGACTTATCTCTTTCGCTTTAGGGAAGAAGATAAGGCTGTGGATTACGAACAAAGCCGGAACACATTTTGAAGAAATATTCAATGAAACGGTGAAGTTTGTCAATGGTTCGGAATCTGATGACAAGAGTCTGAAATTACGGTATGCACAGATGTGGGCATACCTGCGTGACAATCAAGAAGCCAAAGAAAGTATGATGTTCTTGAACCGCCTGTGGGTGATGCAAGCCGTGTTTGAAGGGCTGATGTTTTCATCTGTAATCGCTATAGGGAACGGAGGAATACTGGGGATTGTGATTGGCTGGAATATGTGCGACGTGTGGTATATGATAATAGGCGGACTTATCACTGCGATTGCCTGTTATTGGGAAGGGAAACGTTATGCCGAAACGCAAATCAAAGAGGTGATAATTACGTATTATCAGTTGAAAAACAAAATTTGATGATATGGAAGACAATAAGATTGTACTGGATTTTATGGTAAGCGATTATTCGGACGCTGCCGCATGTACCGAATCGAGCCTGATTCATCAGTCGCAAATGGAACAGATGATGAGGCTGTTCGACAAGCTGTATGAAAAAGCCCGCAAAGCTAAAGACAGCAGGGAGGACGACTTTACCGTAAAACATGACACCGTCTCGATATTTGCCAGCAGAGGGGCAGGAAAAACGACATTCTTGCTATCGGCACAGGAACGGATAAGGAAGAAATATGACAGGGCGGTGTGCCTGAGGACTATCGACCCGTCTGCGATAGAATGCAAGCAGCACCCGTTTGTGAATGTGCTGGCAAGCATTCACGAAAAGGTGGAGGAATTCTTGAAAAAAGAAAACCTGAAGCAATACGCTTTTAATAACAATGACTATGAAAGCCAAAAGGGATTTAATAACTGCTACAAGAAATTGCTGAAAGGGCTTCCGGTAATAGAAGGAGTGGGCAAAGAGAACATTTACGATGACTGGGACGATGACGAATTTATTTCCATCAAAGGGATGGAAAAGGCGGAACTGTCGAACAACCTGAATGTCTTGTTTCACGAATACGTAAAGAAAGCCCTCCAGCTGATGGACAAGGATTGTTTTGTAGTGGCATTTGATGATATAGACACGAATTTCCAAAAAGGTTACCAGCTATTGGAGGTTATCCGGAAATACCTGACTACCCCGCAAGTGATAACTATCTTGACCGGTGACTTGGATTTGTACGGAAAGTTAGTAAGAAAGGCTACCTGGCAATGTTTCGACAAGGGTTTCCTAAAAAAGGAAACGGAATATGCTGACCGTACAAAAAGTGAATTCGCCGGAATGATTAACCAACTGGAGAACCAGTACCTGGTGAAAATACTGAAACCGGAAAACCGCATTCATTTGAAGACAATTTATGAGAATATAAATGATGAAAAAGGCGGCACATTCAATATCAGATTTTCGGATAATACGGAAAAGTCTATAGATAAGTGTTACGAATACTTTTTAGACAAAATAGGGTTCAGCGCGCTGAACCCTAAAATTTCCAATTCGCTGAAACAATATCTAGAGGGGTTGTCAACCCGCATTCAAATAAGGCTGTTTACGTTAATCGACAAGAGCCTGACAGAGGACAAAGACTATGAAAGCCATATAGCTTCTGAAGTTATGGACATCTTTTGGAACGACATAACGCAAAAGACTTCAAACGGAAAAGCACTGCTGCACAAAGACCGCTTCTATGTGGTGGAAATGCTGAACTTCCTGTTGAACGCAAAGGCGCTACGCACAGGATACAACTTCATGCCTTCAACCGAAGATCTGGTCCTGAATAAAGCCTTGCTTGCCATCGGCACTCAATTCAACCAACAGGTAAAAGGCAGCCCCTACATGATTTTTGATTTCTGGCTAAGAATCTGCTATCTGCAAGTGACAATCGAACAGTTAGGAGAAAAGCGGAATGAATCAGTTAAAAACAATCAAGATAACATTGATGGCTTTCTCAACTTTACAAGACTGAACACCAATACGGATTTAACAAAAAGCATCTGTTTAAGCCATGCATACTGTAATCATGAATTTGATAAAAATCCGTTTATCGCATACAAATCTTTATCAGGCACGGCTATATTGAACAACTTTATTCCTGAATACAAGACAAATGAGGATTATTTGCTCTCTATGCTGCCATTAACGGGGAGTATGGATGAAAATATGTATGAAACGTCTTTTGTTTCCATTTACAAATTGTTGGCAATATTGCGGGATATACTTTTCCATATAGAAGAAAACGAAAAAGGCACAAATGCTTTGCAGTTACAACTAAATAAATTCGTGCAATATAAATTTTATATAGAACCCATAGAAAACAATTACCCCCGTTCGCAAGCCAATCAAAGGAAAAATGAGGATTATGAAATAAATACAGACAAGAATGCCAGCAGGATAGAGAAACTGGCATCTGATATTTTAAAATGGCATTATAAGTTAGGAAATTCAGAAACTAAATTTTCGGCTTGTACTCCACAATTCTTAAGCCGGATCTTCACCCGTTTCTACTTTACTGTGATAGGAATAGATAAAGACAATGGGTATAAAACGGCTGGAGAAAAGCTGCATGCCTATATATTGGCTTTGCTGAACGCTGTAATGGTAGAGGAGGCTATAGACAAAAATATTTCTGACTTAAACATGAGCACGATAGGGAATATAGACAATCTATTTATTGATAATATAGAGAGATTTCATCACTTTTCCATTTATAAAATAGAAGGCACGTTGTTCTATTGGCTGGCGAAATGCCCGTTATTAGAATTGTTTCTTAATCCTTTCATCGTAAGTTTATTATCGAATACAGAGGAATACCAGTTTGTTAGTGAAAAATTGAAATATAGCCGTATTGAAATGTCCTTGTCTTTGTGGAAAAGACAAACGATATTCTACAACGCCCAATTAAAAGAATTGCATGCAATACAAAAGTGGCTGACGGAATACCAAAACTTTAAAGACACATTGGAAGATTTGAATATCCTATCGAAAATATTGAAGGATAACAAGTTAAGCTCCGACACCCTGTTTAAATACAGAAATGAGAGAAAACAATTGCAAATGCAAAGGGATACATTACGGAAATATTTGACTGAAAATGTAGTTTCGCTTTCTAAAGGGAAATTTAAATTGTCTTTGAATATGACAGACAATGAATTCCTTCTTGCAGCTTCCCGAATATCTTACTTAATCAAATCTTTAAATGAAAAAATTGACAGAAACAAAACATTGACTGAACAAGCTAAAAAAGAGGAAAGTAACATTAAGGATTTTGTCAAAAGGGAGCAGAAGTGTGATGCTTCTCCTTCATTCGATTACTTATGCCGCATAGAAACCACACTACAAGAAAGGACTTCCAATGCACCCGACTTTGATTACGAATTTCCTGACAGACTATGAAACCTTGCGGGAATACGAAGAAGACCCGCAACTGAATGCCGTGATGCCTTTCAGCCAAATCCGCAGAAGACTGATAGGAATCGCCCGAAAGGAAAATCCAAGCCGGAATGACTGCTTTTACGAAGGTTTGGGAGAAATGTATTTAGAAAAATACGAATCAATCGCTGAATTGGTTTGGCAACTTCCTTACGAACTGGCACGGCATTGTTTGTTCGAAAAAGGAAATCACGTTTATATAAAGAAAGAACAGTTTGAGGAATGGATGGAACTGATAACTGTAATTCCACCCAGCCTGTTGCTTGCCGCTTTCTTTATGGATTATTTTTCATTGGATAGGTTGACCGATAAAAAGAGTATGGGCGAATTCATCGGCAAGGCACTCAGTCAGTTCGCCTATACTGCACAGCCTATCCCTTTCCTGCCGGATTTGAACTTCCTTATCCGTGAGACAAACGGGCTGAATGACTTGCATATTCACCTGAACGGCTCCACAGAATCGGACATCATTTGGCAATATATGCTTCATAACCCTCTTGTAACGTTTAAGCATTATGAAACCGCCTACCGGAAAGACAGTGTGAAAAAATTGGGCGAACAAATAATAGGGAACTTTACACCGGAGGGCTTGCAAAAACGGATAGGACATGCCAATCTGTTAAGGAATAGGATTCTTGCTTATGCCGCAGTGCAGGCAGGACTGATAAACGCACAAAATGCTTTAAGGCTTAATCAAATATACATTCCTGAATTTTGGGGTGACTTTAAGCATTCTTTAGCCCTGACTCCAGTAATTGATGAAATCATGTTTTGTATGATTACGATGAGTACTCTACGTAAGACCAATTATGGATTGTTGGGAAGCTGGTTTCATCATTATCTATTGATTAAAGGGTTAATACATCAATTTACAGTGATGCAACGGTCACAAATCGGATTCCCGCAATTCCAATTGCTTACGGAAAACTCTTTCAGGTGGGGAGTAGAGTCTTTTTACCGACAACGTTTCCTGCAGTTGGCAGGGAATTCTGCCGTAAGGTATTTGGATATGCTGGAAGGACGTTTCAGTCCGCAAGACAACTCGGTGAAGAATCATTATCTGATTTCGAATATCATCAAAGGGTTTGAAGCCGCCCAAAAGGACAATCCTCTTTTAACTGGCACGAAACTGGCATTAATCGCGCACTTTATAAAAAGGAAGGAGTCGAAAGACGAAAAAAGTTTTCCTATCCGGCATCGTTTCTTGCGGAAGAGTCTAAAGAAAAAGGCGATAGCCTTGGCTGTCTTATTGAAGAGTAACGCATCAACCGCCGGTTATATTAAAGGTATTGACGCCGCTGCAAATGAAATGGATGCCGGACCGGAAGTGTTCTCACATACTTTCAGGTTTCTGAAACGAAATGGCATTCAGCATTGTACGTATCATGTTGGAGAGGATTTCAAGCATTTGCTGACCGGGCTGCGCACCATCTGTGAGGCGATAGATTTCTTGGAATTACAAACCGGAGACCGACTGGGACATTGTACAGCTGTAGGCATCTCACCTGACATTTGGAGAAAAAGGGTAGGTAAGACTTGCATTTTATCACAAGGGGAATGGTTAGATGATTTGGTTTTCGTATGGTACATCGTCAAGGAATCGCAAAACGAGCAATTGCAACCAGCATCTACCGCCATAGAAAGCCAAATTGCCGAGTTCTCTTATAAGATATACGGGAACAGCTATCCTCCTTATCTGTTAGTGGAAGCTTGGAAACTGCGAAAATATAATCCGATTCTTTATTTGGAACAAAAAGCTCCGACAATAGGGGATGACTGGGACTGGATTGACCCGCTGGAAGAAGCTAAAAAGATACGGGAAAAAATAGAGACGCATAACGATTTAAGATATATATGGGAAACCTATCATCGGATTATAAGAAACGGAAGCGAATATGATAAACCAATAGAAATTGAGACAGATAAAATCATCTCTACTAATCAATTACACATACTTCAATGCCTCATATTGGAAAAAATGGCCAAGGAGGGCATTGTCATTGAGGCTCTTCCAAGCAGTAACTTATGTATCAGCTATTACAAATATTTGAATGAATATCATTTGGAAAGGTGGCTGAACACGGAACAACAGGAAATTTTACTGCCTCCTATTGTACTTGGTACAGATGATCCGGGTATTTTTATGACGAATATTTATAATGAATACGCCAGAACCTACCTGCACTTGGAAACACAAGGAAGGTCTTCTTCGAACCGGATAAGGAAAGTGGCAGACTTGCATAGAGACAGCCAAACGTATAACTTCAATAATGCCTAACCGTTATGACTGATGAAAAAAGAGCCGCCATAGCCTTTATCTGCGGCATAAAATTCATTTCGAGAAACATCAACTATCTGTATGACTATACGCGGAACAAGTATTGTTTCTATATACTGCAACATGTAGATAAGAATCAAATATCAGTCTATGATTTTGATACAAAGAATATCATCATGGGTAAATTGCCTCAGCTGTTCGACTATGCGACAAGAAGCTATCTACATATTGATTTTAAGGATAAAAAAGCTCAAGGTTTTGATTTCCAAACCAGCAACTTCTTTTCTGTAAGTGTATCCAAACTGACGATAACTGTTTTTGATTATAAAGAAAACAATTTTTTCAGTTACATTGTATAATGAACTGTATAAGCATCTAAAACTGACGCGTCGTAAGCAGTCAAAAATTGGCTATTGATTGAAATACCGCTATGAGGAAATAGCCGACAAACAGCCAGTTTTTCATTGCGTATCTCATAAAGTGACAAAAGGGGCTTACGGCGAATTTAAAATGGAGGATTATTTAGAGTATGCGCCCAAAAAAGAAAACGGGGAAATGACGGTAACAAATATAGGCAACATTTTCCTCCTTCAATCCTTTGCCATTCTCGAAATAAATCCGTTCCTTTGTAGAAGTTAGAATAAAAAGATGACGATATGAACACGATAAGTATCACAGATATGTATATGGATGCCCTTGCTTCATTATCCGATGAAGAAAAGCTGGATTTGATAACGAAACTCACCCGTTCGATACTGGATAAGAAGAAAAGAACGAAGGCGAAGGGCATGGAAGTGTTTGATTGTTTCCATAAAGACTGGGGAGGTGAAGGGAAACCGGAAGAGATTGCGGAAGGATTACGCAATTCACGTAGCTTTAACCGTGATAATGTAGAATGGTAGTGTATGGCTCAATATTTATTAGACACGAATATTTGCATTTCCATGTTTAAGGATAAATATGGGGTAAGGCAAAGGCTACTGGAGGTATCTTTGAAGAATTGCTTTGTTTCTGAAATAACAATCGCCGAATTGTTTTACGGAGCGGCAAAAAGCGGGAAAGCCGAACATTTTAAAGACGTTGAACAGGTTATGAATCTGTTTGGTGTCATTCCTATTTTTCCGAACTTAAAACTTTATGGAGAATTAAAGGCAGAGTTGGAAGCAAAAGGTTTACGGATTGATGAATTTGACTTGCTGATTGGCGCGACTTCCGTTTGTAATAAAATGACAATGGTTACCGCCAATGCAAAACATTTTGAACGGATTCCTCATATCCGTTTAGAAGACTGGACTAAATAACGGAATTATAAAAATTGAAGCAGCATGATGCATTATAGTGTCTACAAACAGGATGCGACATCATGATTACGCTAAACAAAAAGGGCTTTAAAATCATGAGATTACGGTATCTTCTCATGGTAAATTCTTAGCACAATCTTTGCCATTCTCGAAATAAATTCTTCTTTTTAAAACGCATAGAGGGAAACGCATTTCCCATCATATTCCATAGCACTTATATCCGCAGGCAGACGGATGCAGGTGCGTGTCTTTTTGCATATAAGTGCATCCTTATTCTTTGACTAATCCATGGGGTAAACGTGCTGTTGCTCTATGGAAAGTATAAGTTTATTGAAACGTTTTTTACGGAGGTTGCCGAAATGAATATTGAGGCAACCTTCCTGTTTTCATTTGTACCTTTTGCCGCAAATGGAAATAGGCTGCGTCTGCACAAACCGGAAGATAATGCTTTCATAGTATGTTGCGTAATTACCAGCATAACATAAAGCGGTCGCTTATTTCTGAGTGGGAACGGCACTGCAGCGTCATGGTGCAGATGCCTACGGGAACGGGCAAGACACACCTGCTCGCTTCGCTCGTGGATGAAGAATTAAGGGCGGAGAATGGAGAATCGTGTGTTTGGATTGTCGCCCACCGCCGTGAACTGGTGGAGCAGATAGAGGCAACCGTTGCACGATACGGTATATCCAAAGAGGATGGAAGGGTGAAAGTGCTGTCCATCCAGTGGCTTTCACGTCACTGGGGTGATGTCAAGAATGAACAGCCAAGCCTGATTGTGATAGACGAAGCGCACCATGCGCTGGCGGAAACGTATAGGGAACTGTGGCTGCGCTATCCGGAAACGAAGAAACTAGGCATGACCGCCACACCCTGCCGGCTGAACCGGAAAGGCTTCACGGACTTGTTTGATGTGCTGATAGCCTCGGACAGCATTGCGGACTTTATCCGGCAAGGATGGCTGTCGGCTTTCGACTATGTGTCCATACGTCCGGACAGCGAAGACCAGCGGTTGATAGACGGCCTGGAGAAGCGGGGTGCGGACGGGGACTTTCAAGTGAAGGAAATGGATGCCGTGCTGAACAGACGGCCGACTATCGAGAGATTGTATGAAAGCGTGCGGCAATATGCCCATGGGAAGAAGGGCATCGTGTATGCCGTCAGCATCGGCCATGCGGGGAACATCGCCGCATACTATAATAATAAAGGTGTGAATGCCGTTGCCATTGACAGCAAGACACCCGCCAGGGTGCGCAAACAATTGGTGGAGGGCTTCAGGCAGGGCAGGATACAGGTACTGGTGAACGTGGATGTGTTCAGCGAGGGCTTCGACTGCCCGGACGTGGAGTTCGTACAGATGGCCCGGCCGACCCTTTCGCTTGCCAAGTACCTGCAACAGGTAGGGCGGGGGCTGCGCAAGACGGAAGGCAAGGAAGCGTGCGTGCTGATAGACAACGTGGGGCTGTACCGCCTGTTCGGGTTGCCTACCACTTGCCGGGACTGGCAAGCCATGTTCGAGGGACGGTTGGCTGGCAAAGGCTATCCAGCCGCAAACGCAAGGAACGTTTCCTGTATGGCTGCCGGGCAAGCGAAAGACGTGGCACTGGACACGGACGGCTTGCTGGAAACGATTGTGTCGCACGGGCAGCTGATGGAATGCCTACAAGGCAATTCTCCCTTGCGTGACAATCATGTTTCGCAAGCGGAAAATCTGAAACCGTATAAAGACCGTCAAAGCGGGCTTTGGGGATTGAAGCACGGGCAGACCATTACAGCCACAGCGCAATACCGCACCGTATTTGACGTGAAAGACAATTGGGCAGCCGTGAGGTTCGATGACAACCGGACCGGCATCGTTGAAGGAAATGGGAGTATACGGATGAAGCTTGACAGGTACCTGTACATGAAATTCTTGCCGGACGGCATTGTTGCCGTAACGGACAATGCCGGACGTACATCCTACGTCGACTTGAAAACGTCCAAGCAGTATAACGTGAAACCGGAAGTGCTGAAATTCGGGGGGATTGAAATGCTGAGGGTCGGAATGCTGTATTACAGCCGCACCAAGCATGTCTATAAGAGCCCGTTGGGATTGGACAGCTTTGACCTGGTGCCGCGGGGCTTCTATCTGCGGATTTACAGCGGCCCTGCCGACAGCCGCAAGTTCAGGCACATAGACCGCGGGGATGCTTTCCTCCATCGGGATTGCTTGTGCATCCTGGCGGATGACGGGGACGAATATTATGGGTTCTGCGGCGAACTGGCGGACGGCAGCATCGTGGTAGCTGATGAAAAGGGGAATTACTACCACGCAACGGATGGCAAGGGAAAACGTTACATCGCTTGCGAACATCCGAATACACAAGACGAGGATTTTGACGTGGCGGTATCACGGCTGAAAGCGGAAGCCGAGGCGAGAGCCGCAAAAATGTGTAAGGACTTCCAACGGGAGAAGGAACGGAAACGGCAGGAACGGCTGGCAGGCATACAAAAGGCAGTCCCTTTCCAGTCGGGTTTGAAATGGGGGCTGAAGTTGGGAGACCGGATTGTTGTACCGCCTGTCTATCGGAATATTCAGGCACCTGTCGGCAACTATTGCGCCGTAGAAGCCAACCCCCGGCAATGGGGCGTCATCATGCTGGACGGCAAGGTGGTGATAGAAGCACGGTACACGAATGTGGAGATAAACAAAAACGGGACTGCCCGGTTGACCGTCTTTCCGGGAATAACGAAGACGGTGAATTTAAAAAAACGCTGAATTTTAAGGCTCCCAATTTGTATTTGTATCAGAAACTGTGAATTTCTACGAAAAGTTTTTCTTGGCTTGATGTATCCGTTTTCGTGTGTGCTTTGGGCGATTTTTTAGTCCTTTCCGCTTCTGTTCTTTGTCAGATAGCCCGCTATCTTCCTCATCACAGAAGTGGAAATGCCTCAAAACACATCCCAAATCATCGCACGATAAATTCAAAACAGTTTCTCATTGCGGGAAAACTAAATATAATAAAATGATATGATGCCTAAACACGAAACGGGACAATAGACTGCGGACTTATATAGATAAGAGTATATGCTACAATATATTCCCTGACGATGCGAGCCATTGTCAGGGAATTTTTATTTGTGGATAATCTGTTAGAAATAGAGGGTGTCTCAAAATTGAAATAAGCTTTCATTTTGAGACAGCCTCTTTTGTTTACAGACTATTATAAAAGCACTTGTGTTTTACCCTCCGAAATTATCATACATAATTGAACTGGATTCTACTCCCAGACTGTCCAGCATCTTGACTACAGCGTTCGACATCGGACCCGGACCGCACATGTAGTATTCGATATCTTCGGGAGCTTCGTGGTTTTTCAAGTAAGTTTCATACATTACTTGGTGAACGAAGCCCGGAGTATATTTTACGCCTGCGGCATCGGCTGCAGGGTCGGGACGGTCGAGTGCCAAATGGAAATGGAAGTTCGAGAAATCCTTTTCCAATTGCAGGAAGTCTTGCAGATAGAACACTTCATTCAGCGCACGGGCACCATAGAAGTAGTGCATTTCGCGGTCATGCGTATTCAACGTGCGGGTCATGTGCATAATCTGCGCACGCAACGGAGCCATACCTGCACCACCGCCTACCCAAATCATTTCTTTCTTCGAATCGAATATCGGATGGAAATCGCCGTAAGGACCACTCATCAACACCTTATCACCCGGCTTCAACGTAAAGATGTACGAAGAAGCAATACCCGGATTAACATCCATAAAGCCGCTGCGGTCGGGCTTGAACGGAGGAGTGGCGATGCGGACGGTCAGCATGAACACGTCGCCTTCTGCCGGATAGTTCGCCATCGAATAAGCACGGATGGTCGGCTCAGGATTGACGCACTTCAACGAGAACATGTTGAATTTCTTCCATGCAGGCAAGTATTCATCGCCAATCAATTCCTTGTCGATATCCTTGTCGTAGTCCATCGTGAATGCCGGAATCTTAATCTGCGCATACGAACCGGGGATAAAGTCCATGTGTGCACCGGCAGGCAATTGTACCTTGAACTCCTTGATAAAGGTTGCCACGTTCTTGTTCGAGATAACGGTACATTCGTATTCTTTTACACCCAAAACAGATTCGGGCACTTTGATAGACATATCGCCCTTTACTTTTACCTGGCAGCCCAAACGCCAATGGTCTTTTTGCTGCTTGCGGCTGAAGTGACCCACTTCGGAAGGAAGGATTTCTCCTCCGCCTTCTAATACCTGACACTTACATTGTCCGCAAGAACCTTTTCCGCCACAAGCCGACGACAAGAATACATTGTTTACAGCCAATGTATTCAATAACGTCGAGCCTGATTCCACTTCCAATTGGTTTTCTCCGTTAATGGTCAGTTTCACCTTACCCGAAGTAACCAAGAACTTCTTTGCCACCAACAATATGATGACCAACACCAGAATAGTCACCAGGAATACTCCAATGCTTGCTAATATAAAATTCATATCCATTGTCTGATTCCTTTCTTTATTAGATGTTCAAACCGGAGAAACACATAAATGCCATTGCCATCAGACCTACCGTGATAAACGTGATGCCCAAGCCTTTCAACGGGGCAGGCACATTAGAGTAAGCCATTTTCTCACGGATGGCAGCCAAACCGACAATCGCCAGCATCCAACCTAATCCCGAACCTAAAGCGTAAGAAATGGAATCCCATACGTCGCCGATGTATTTCGGGTCGGAAGGAGTCAGGTTGATGCGTTGCTGCATGAACAAAGACGCACCCATGATAGCACAGTTTACGGCAATCAGCGGCAAGAAAATACCTAACGAAGCATACAGCGAAGGGCTGAAACGTTCTACAATCATTTCTACCAACTGTGTAATTGCCGCAATAACGGCTATAAAGAGGATGAAGCTCAAAAAGCTGAGGTCAATGCCTAAAATGCCATCGGCAGCCAACACTTTTGTCTGAAGCAAGTAGTTGACCGGCAAAGTCACGACCAACACAAAAGTTACGGCAATACCTAAACCAATCGCTGTTTTCACATTCTTCGATACAGCCAAGTACGAACACATGCCTAAGAAGAACGCGAATATCATATTGTCCACAAAAATGGAGCGGACCAATAAACTGAAAAAATGTTCCATAATTACTCCTTTTCCTTATTATTCCTTATCTTGTAATTCAGGATGTTTCGCACGCTGGTACCATATCAGGCAGGCTACGATAATTAATGCCATAGGCGGCATCAGCATCAAGCCGTTGTTCACATATCCGGCTTCTTTGATGACATCGTAATTCAGAATATTGAAGCCCAACAAGGTGCCCGAACCTAAAAGCTCGCGGATAAACGCCACGATGACCAATATCTTGGCATAGCCCAGTCCGTTACCCAAACCGTCGAGGCAAGATTCCCACGGACCGTTTGCCATGGCAAAGGCTTCGAGGCGTCCCATCAAGATACAGTTCGTAATAATCAAACCTACGTAAACAGACAATTGCACACTGACATCGTATGCAAACGCTTTCAACACTTCGCTTACAATAGTCACCAAAGCGGCAACTACCACCAGCTGGACGATGATGCGGATGCGGTTCGGAATTGTTTTACGAATCAATGAAATAACAACGTTGGAAAATGCCGTAATAATCGTTACAGAAAGCCCCATCACGATAGCCGGTTCCAACTTAGAGGTTACGGCGAGTGCAGAACAGATACCCAATACTTGTACCGTTACCGGATTGTTCATGCTAATCGGAGTAGAAAACACCTCTTTATTTTTAGCAGAAAATAAACTTCCCATGATAATGTCTCCTCCTATTTAGTGGTTAAAAAATTGGTATAATGTCCCATGCAGCTCTTCAGCATCTGGCCTACCGCTACCGAAGTGATTGTACCGCCGGAGATTCCATCTACCTGGAATTCCGGTTTCTCAACCTTTCCGTTCTTTACGACATCCAGTCCAATGGCATTACCGTCCATGACATTTTTACCTTTAAATTCATTCTGGAAATGCTCGGTAGCGATTTCCGCACCCAAGCCCGGAGTTTCTGATGCATGAGAGAAATAAGTGCCATAAACCGTATTCTTGTCTTCGTTCAAGGCTACATATCCCCAAATAGCTCCCCAAAGTCCGGAACCATAAACGGGAATAACGTATTTCTTCTGACCGTCTATTTCGCAAACAAAGAGATGCGCTTCTCCTTTTTCCTTATAGGCTTTTTCATATCCGGTGACGAAACTGCCTTCATATGGCTTCAGCGAGCCGTCTTCTGCCACTAACATATCTTCTTTCACCACTTCGGCAAACTTGGATTCAGGGTCTTCTACTTCACGAATGCCCAGTGAAGAAAGAATCTGTTTCTTCGTATCCAGCTCTACATTCTTTCCTTGCAGGTCGCGCAAAGAAGAATTGACGAAAGCCAGCAAAAATGCTACGATAATAACCAATACCGAAGCATAAATGATCGTATAAGAATTGCTATTCGTATTCATTGTATATTCGGTTTAATTGTTAGACATAGCACGTTTGGCACGGCGTGAAATATTGTTCTGCACTACAACATAGTCAATCAGCGGCGCAAAGATATTCATCAGCAAGATAGCCAACATCATACCTTCGGGATAACCCGGATTCAATACACGGATAATGATAGCCATTGCGCCAATCAGGAATCCGTAAACGAACTTGCCGTTCTCCGTACGTGAAGAAGTGACCGGGTCGGTCGCCATGAATACAGCACCGAAGCAGAAACCGCCCAAGCACAGATGTTCGTACCAAGGCATGTGGGCTATAGCCGTATCCGGTCCCCATTGGTTGAATACCCAACCCATAACGGCACCGCCTACGAATACAGACAGCATGGTTTTCCAACTTGCCACACCCGACCACAACAAAATCACGGCACCGATGGCTATTGCAATGACACTTGTTTCACCGATAGCTCCCGGTATCAGACCCGTCACCATGTCCCAAGAGAAAGCGGGACATTCGGCAACCTTAGCCACACCCAACGGTGTAGCGGCGGTCAGTCCGTCTACTGTCTTTCCTAAACCGAAGATGCTATTGCCTGATACCCAAACAATATCACCCGACATCTTAGTAGGATAAGCGAAGAAAAGGAATGCACGGGTAACTAAAGCCGGATTGAAGATGTTCATACCTGTTCCGCCGAACACTTCCTTACAGAAGATAACCGAGAACGCCGTAGCTACGGCAAGCATCCACAACGGGCAATCTACCGGAACAATCATCGGAATCAACATACCCGTAACTAAGAAACCTTCTTGAATCTCTTCTTTTTTCCATTGGGCTACGATGAACTCGATGCCCAGACCGACTACATACGAAACGATGATTTTAGGCAATACGGCAAGGAAACCATACGCGAACATTTCGATGAAGCTGCCTTCCATGCCTACCGCATGGTAATGCTGATAACCTACATTATACATACCGAACAACAAAGCCGGCATCAAAGCAATGACCACGAACGACATGATACGTTTGCTGTCTATCGCATCGTGGATGTGTGTACCTGTTTTCGAAGTGGCATTCGGCACGAACAAGAATGTTTCGAAGCCCTCGAACACCGAACGAAAAGCATGGTATTTGCCTCCCTCTTCAAAGTTCGGCTTTATCTTGTCGAGATAATTTCTTAATGCTTTCATTTAATTTTAAGTTTTATCAATTAACACATCTCCTTGCGAAGCATATCCAACCCCTCGCGAACGATACGCTGAAGTTCCATCTTCGAAGAACAAACAAATTCGCAAAGCGCAAAGTCTTCGGGAGCCACTTCATAGATACCCAATTCTTCCATCCGGTCAATGTCTCCGGCAATAATCGCTTTAATCAGGTATTCAGGCAAAATATCCATAGGAAGCACCTTGTCGTACTCATTCGACATAATCATGTGACGTTCGCCTCCCTTTACACGGGCATCCAATACATATTCTTTCTTCTTGCCCATCAGCCAGCTGAAGTAAGAATGGCTAACGCTGAAATCGTTCGTGCGAGGCATAATCCAACCTAACATCTCGTGCACATCGTTTCCTTCGGGAATCACCGTAACCTGAGAATGGAAAGCGCCTAAGAAGCCATTGGCAGGAATCTGCTTCCCGGTCAATACGTTTCCGCTAATGCAGCGCACCTCTCTCTCCTTATTTATATTATTAGCTAAGACATCGGTCAGCATTGCGCCTATCTTCAGTTTGCAATAAGCAGGTTTCTTCACTTCCGAACCGGTGATAGCCACCGTACGGGTTAAATCCACCCGTCCCGTATTCATCAAGCGTCCGATGAAGATAACCGCTTGCGGGTCGATGGCCCATACGGTCTCGCCTTTATTTACCGGAGCGATGTGATTGATTTGCACGCCTACATTGCCGGCAGGATGCAGACCGTCGAATACGGTCAAGGTCACGCGTTGCGCTTGAGTCAATGCCTTTGCCTTTTGATTGGAACTGATGCTTAGATATACCTTAGCAATTTGAGCCAAAGCGTCCAGCCCGGTTTGGAAATTCGCTTCTTCACCTTTCAACGCGAACTCAAAGTCGGGCGCCAATGGATTCGTATCAAATGCAGATACAAAAATAGCCCGTGGCGCAATTGCCGGGTCGGCAATTACATCATACGGGCGTTGGCGGATGAATGCAAACAAACCTGCATTCAACAACAATTCCTTTACAGCACTGCCATCCAGCTTGGCAACATCTTGCTTGCCAAACTCTTCATAGTCTTGTTCTGCTGCGGCTTCTACCGTGATACTCATCACCTTCCGGCGGGCACCACGTTCCACACTCGTCACTACGCCACTTACGGGCGATACAAATTTTAATTCAGGATGATTCTTGTCGATAAACAAGGGTCCTCCAGCCATGACATATTCCTGCTCTTTCACAACCACTTTCGGAGTGATTCCCGTAAAATCATCGGGGCATATCGCATAAAATCCCGGTTCCTTTACATTGACCAACTCTGTAGCGGCTTTTCCCTTCAGGTTTATGTTTAGACCTTTACGTAATTTAATCAGATTAGCCATATATTAGGTTATAAAAATGGATTTACTAAGCCGTGACAAATTTACACAATTAATAATTCTAAAAAGAATAATAGCCTGTCCGATTACGGAAATAATTCCATATTCGGGCAGGCGAATGATTCCTTATTAAGCCTGAGGCTCTATTTTGTAAAGTATAGAATACAAAATCATTGTTCTTCGGCAAACATTGGATCCCATGCCGGAAGCCGGATAGGCTTCTGTTTTAAAATGTTTAGCACGGATGCCGGTACATATTTTTTCTCAACTACCAGACGGAACATGTATTCATTGAACCATTCATCAGTCATGATGAGGTGGCCCTGATAACCCGCTTCGGCTCCCCAACTGTTTTCTACCATCCATTTCTTTGGTTTGCCGTTAGTGTCTAAGTCTACCGCCATCAGTGTCATGGCATGGCTTGAACCGCTGGCGAAGGTTTGTATGCGTTGCTTTTTGTCCATACCGAAAGTGGTTCCCATTAAGGAGGCGTAATCGTAGTTGTTCAAGTCGAGCGTGCCACGCTTGCTGTCAAGGAATTTACCCACATCGCAAGAGAAATACATCATCGTACTGTCTTTTATTGATTTGATAGCCATTGTTTTGATGTCTTCTATCGGTAGGTTGACATACGTCCAGTTACGCCCGTCGTAAGTATGGCGGTCGTAGTCGATTTCGTAACATTTATAAAACTCCCGGCTCGGGTCGTTCATCAGCATCACATAATTGCCTGTCAGGTCATTACCTAAGAAGGTCTGGTAAAACGAAAGTGGCGTATATTCTTTGGTTTCGCCGTTCATCGTCCATGTAAAATGTTCTACCGGTTCACCAAATGCTAATGCTAACATACGATAAATTGTACTTAACATTTCCGTTTTCCGCTTTTCCAATGCAGGCTCTTTGGCTCCCTCTGATGCGGCTTGACGTAATTGCAGTCCGAATTCTTTCAATTTCAGGCTCATCAGATTGGCTATTTGGCTGGTATTCTCGCTGCTATATGTTTCCGGCATAACTGAAGCGGGTACTATGCCATATTTCCCGATAATGTCTGAAATGCCGGTAAATTGTCCTCCGTCGCTGATGGGATGTTTGAAAAGCCATTCCACCATTTGGTCTTCCATCGGTTTTTCGCGTGTGTCGATAATCCCTTGCAGGAAGAGGTTCGCTTTTTCCAATTGGTCGTAAAAGAAACAATAGTTCTGTGAAAACTTCATTTCGTTTAGTCCGTATTTTGCCATCATTTGTGCACGGAGCACGTTCAACCCTGTAAAGAGCCAGCAACGTCCGGATTGTTGTTGGTCTGTAATGCCGTGCGAAATCACACGGTTGGAGAAGTGTGTGTCGAAGTCGGCAAGCCGTTCTTGATTTTTCGCTAATATTGCAATACTTGTACCCGCCATGGCATTGTATATTGCCTTGTCGGACGGTGTATGTTTATAACTGGCTTTTATTTCCTTTAATATCTCCGGGGTAATTCCTCCTTGTTGCGCTTGTGCGGTCAACGCCATTGCCATCAGGCATAATGTGATGCTTTTCTTCATTGTAGGTAGTGATTTATATTCCATTTTATGTCCATGCTATTCAAAAGTTCGCTTGCAAATATAGCGATTTATTTTGTTCTGGCAATTGTTATGCTCTTTTCCTTTTTTGTTTCTCTTTTAACTCCTGATTTGCATAATTAACGATTAGATGTGAATCATTCCGCTTTTTCTGTCTACTTTTGCCGTTACTTTTTATGATTAGAATATAATTGTTTATTAAACTCTAGAAAATGAGCTTGCTCCGTCAAATGTTTATATTGTCTGTCTTGTGTGGCACGCTGCCTATGTACGCTCAGCATGTTGAAAGGAAAGAAAAGGAAATTCGCTTAAACGAAGAAGCTGTACGGATGATTCAGTTTGACTTTAGTGGTACGAAGCCTCCTCGTGAAGAGATGAAGGCCGCTACATTAGACAAGCCTTGGATGGAGTTTAAACACGATTTGCGTCAGCCTCGAAGTCTGATTGATACCACTCGGGTGAAAAAGCCTACGGGATATATACGGATGTTGCCTTACAGCATTTGGACACGTTTCGGTGAAGATCCTGTTTACGATGTGCTGGTATTGGGGCGTCCTAAAAAATGGGAGATACATTGGACACTTAATCCGTATGCCCTTCCTGAGGAAGATTGTGGAAGTTCCCTCTCTCCGGGTGCCGGTTCGATGTACGAGCGGGCGGTGGGCCGTGTCGGGTCGGGAGCAGTTGTTGGCGGATTGGATTTTATTGGATTTGTGTACAGTAACCTTACTCCCCGCGGGCGGATGCTGAAGCATAACCGCAAGCATGCTAATGCTTGGAAAACGTATAAAGATTATCGGCCTACGCGGGAGGATAGTTTGAAATTTCCCACTTATTATCGTTTGCTTCCTGTTTATGCCACATCCGAAACCGACACGGTGGTACGTCCGGTGGTGCCGGATACCCTTCTGCAAGCTCCGCAGGATACCGTTTCCCCGGCGGCTTCTGGCGGAGATAGCTTTTACGAGTTGATTCGCCAAGGGCAAGCGAGAGACTCTATCCGCCGTCAAGAATTTTTCCGTAAAGATAAGTCGCGCGGGAATGCTTACGATGTAGAGAAGCAAATCCGGAGATTGCGGGAAGAGCAAAATTGAGTCATTTCACTCTTCCTCCCTGCATCCAGCAGCGTTTGTAATAAGGTTCGTCTAATTGGCTTACGATAACGCCTTGGCTGGTGCTGGCGTGGATGAAATGTCCTTCCTTCAGGTAAATGCCTACATGCGTGGCACGCCGCTTGTTGCGTCCGTTGTGAAAGAATACGAGGTCGCCTTCTTTCAGTTTGCCTTTGCGCACCTTGCGGCAATTCTCGGTGCGCTGGCGGTCGGAACTTCGCTCCAGATGTGTGTGGTAGACTGTACGGTAGATATTATTAGTGAGTCCGGAACAGTCTACACCTCGTTTTGAATTTCCTCCCGCGCGGTAAGGGACACCTATCCACTGTGCTGATTCGATGTAGAGCCGGTGGTTGTCTTTCAGGTCAATGTCCATGTTGAGGCGCAAGGCGGCTTGCGCCAGTTCACGGTAATCGTAATGTGGGGCGCGCGTGCCGCAGGAGGTGAGAAGGGCGAGGAGTGCCGCTAAAAGGAGTATTTGCTTTTTCATGGTGGGTGTATTTTTTCACCACAGATTACACAGTATTAAATAATTAATAATGAATAATTAATAGTTTGGTAGGCGGAAACGCTTGTCGTTATTCATTATTCACTCTTAATTATTAATTATCAAAATCTGTGTAATCTGTGGTGAGTGAAAACTAATCATTCTTCGGCTCTGATTTCGAAATAGCTTTCCAGTTCGTGTTGGGCTTCTTCGTTAATCGGGGCGATGTCGCGGATGATGCGTCCGTGCTCCAAGAGGGCGATGCGGGTACTGATTTCTATCGTGTGGGTCAGGTTATGGCTCGACACGAGGATGGTGGCACCCGTTTCTTGGTTGTAAGCTTGGAGCAGGTGGCGCAAGGCAGATTGCGAACTGGGGTCGAGGAAGTTGAACGGCTCGTCTAATATTAAGAGTTGGGGGCGGTTGAGCAGGGCGGCAAGGATGCCCGTCTTCTGCTTGTTGCCCGCCGAGAGGTTTCGGATGAGTTTCTTCTGCCCTAAGATTTCACCGTTCATAAAACGCTCGTAGGGTGCGAGGCGTTCGTCTACGGTCGCCTTGTCAAGCCCGCACATTTTTCCTACGAAGTAGAAATACTCTTCGGGGGTGAGGTAATCGATGAGGAAACTTTCGTCCATGTAAGCACCCGTGGTGTCTTTCCACGCTTCGCTTTGGCTTACCTCGATATCGCCGATATGAACATTGCCTTCATCGGCTTTCAGGAGGTCGAGAATGAGGCGGAACAGGGTGGTCTTTCCCGCTCCGTTATTGCCCACCAAGCCGAGAATCTCGCCCGTGTGGACGGTGTAACTATCGATATCGAGTACGGTGCGTGTGCCGTATATTTTCTTCAGGTTTGTGATTGTTATTTCCATGTTTTTTCTTTTTTGTTTTTCACCACAGATTACACAGATTTATTAAATTAAAAATTATCCGTGTGTCATCCTAACTTTTAATTTTTAATGGTTTTAATCTGTGTAATCTGTGGTGAAACAGGTTGTGCTATCTTGTATTCCGGAACCCTTCCATGTTGCGGTATCTCCGTGCCATGAAGCGGGTGTAGATGTTATTTATCCAGAGGCGGTGGGTGAGGAAGCCGGTTAAGCCTAAGACGCTCATTGCGATGTAGCTTCCTGTAGCTCCTAAGAGCAGTTCCAGCCCGCTATTAACGAGGAGCGGGACAGTGAGCGAGGCAACTACAATCACCGTTTGGTACACATTGTTGTTCTGGCGTTTCCCCATTAACCCCGTATTAAGCGGGGCGGTCTTGTCGTTGTACACCGCCATTTGCATCATGCCGGGGAAAATGATTCCTGCCGTAAAAAAGAGATACGCTAAGTCCATAGACAAGGTTATCTCTCCGTTGCATACGGGTACTAAGCAAAAAATGAACGGAATAGCCAGCATACCGCATTGCACATAGTACTTGGCACGAAGCATATTGTAAACGCTTTCGCGACGCACCATCAGCCCGTCGATATAATTGCCTTCTATCGCCATAATCTGGCTAAGCGTTGCCAGCCCGAATGCGCAATAGCAATAAAGGCAGATGAAACCGTTCATGCCGCTTTCTTCGTACAAGCCGAAGGTTAGGGCAAGGGCAAACAATACGGTGATGACAATCAGACTCCAGAACTGGCTTCGGGGGCTTTTGTTGCGGAAAAGCATCTTTAATTCCAGGCGCATGTATTCGCCCACGTTCCCGTAGCGGTCAAGGAAGGCGTAATCGCTGATTTTCTTGATTTTGGTGTCTTCTACCCGCGAGAGTTCGTTATAAATCAGGCGGAGCTGCACCTTGTAGTTGATGAAACCCATTAGCCCGATGCCCACCAATGCGCCAAGGAAGGCGAAGGGATTCCACAAGATAAAGCCTTCGCCCCAGTTCATGGTGAAAGTGCTGACCCAATGCGTGCCGGGAAGGAATTCCAGCAGGGCAAGCACTCCGTAGACGGGGAGGCACCAGCAGATGTAAATGAACCTTTGGCGTTTCAATACGCGGATGAGCATGCTCCAGTAGGAGTTCATTACGGTGAGGAGCCACACGCCGAGCGCATATCCCACGATGCCTGCCAGCCCGTAGAAGCGGGTGACGCTTAGCAGGGCAAAGGGCACGAAGAAGAAGAGCCAAAAGAGGTTGAACGGGTTTATGGCTTCGCGTAGGAGAAGTGCTGCCATTACCTTTCGTTTCGGTACGGGAAGCAAAAGGAAAGGCTTGACTTCCTGAATGGGAGTAGGGAACAAGAACCTTACCAAGAAATCGAGCGCAAGCACGATGAGCAATCCTTTGTTGAGGATGTGGTAAGGCTCCATGCCGGGGAAACCTTCGGAAAAAGCTGAGGGCAGCAATACCCCGAATAAAACGAGGTATGCTGCCCAAAACGCGATTCCGATATATACCATGACTTTAGCGAAGCGGTTCTTCTCGAACATCGGACTTCGCTTTTCGTCAAGCTTCTGTAATTTTCGGATATCGAAGAACAGGTGTGTCATATCTATTTTCAGACGTTAGTTAATATCACCCGAAGTCATGCTCACTTCGATGCGGTTCTTTTGAGAAACAAACGCTTTGGCGAATTGTTGGAGGTCGGCACCCGTAATTCCGTTCACCAAGTCGGTGTATCCGGTGCGTGAGTCTAAACCTTCCCACAAATATCCATGCAAAAGTCCCAACCAATATCCGTTTTCTTTTTGGTTGGCTTCATAGGTCTTGAGCATGTATTCCTTCACCTTGGCAAGTTCTTCCGCTTTCGGTCCGTTAGCAATGAAGTCTTCGATGCCCTTATCAATGAGCTTGCTCATTTCAGCACGTTTGGTTGGGTCGGTATCGAAATAGATTTGCAAGACACCTTCTACCTTCGGGTATTTGCTGATGCTGCCCTGTACGCTTACGCCGTATGAGGCTCCGGCTTCTTCGCGTACGGTCTCAGTATATTCCATGGTGAGGAGTTGCGAGAGCATGTTCATCATCAGCTTGTTCTTCAACGTATAATCACACGTTCCGCTTTCTACGATGAGTACGGTCGCCTTTTCGGTCTGAAGGTCTTTGTGGAAGACATTCTTCCATTCGCCTTTACGGATGTCGAGGTTCACATCGCGGAAGTTTTCTTTGCGTTCTGTAGCGGGCAGGCTTCCCAAATAGGTTTCGATAAGCGGAGTAGCTTCCTGCGGGTTGATATTACCTACGAAGATGAAGGTGAAATCGCTCGCATCGGCAAAACGGTTCTTATACATATCCATCACTTTCGCATAGTCTATCTGGTCTATCATCTCGGCTTTCAGACGCGTGACACGCGGATTATTTCCATATAACATCTGAGTCACCGTATCGCTTAATGCCGTATTCGGATTGGCTTCCTGATTGGCGAGAGCCGCTTTCATACGGGTCTTGAATGATTCGAACGCGGCTTGATCGGCACGTGGTGCGGTGAAAGTAAGGTAGGTGAGCTGGAGCAAAGTCTCCAAGTCTTTCGGTGCACAACTTCCGTTTACGGCTTCGCTCAGGGTGCGTACCGAAGCAGATACCGAAGCCACTTTGCCTGCCAAGACTTTTTGTAGGTCGGTTGCACTGAAGTTGCCCAGTCCGCCCAACGATACGACATCATTGAGCACCTTGAATTGCAAGGCATCCTTATCATCGAACAACGAGTTTCCTCCTGCGCTGAACGCTTGCATCCGGATTTCGTCTGCCTTGAAATTAGTGGGTCTCAACACCACACGCACTCCGTTGCTCAGGGTCAGTACAGTCGATTCGTATTGTCCTTTTTCGGTATTTACCACTTTCCCTCCGGCAGGTGTTTCTTTCATCAACGGTTCATCGGACACCTTATCTACATACGGCTCCAGTTTTTCGGCACTTACCTTTGCCAGTACTTGCTTGATAGCGGCTTCGGTAGGGTATTTCATGTCGGGCTTATCCGGACAGAACAAGCATACCGCCATGTTGGTGTCGCTCACCAATTGCTTATAAAGGTCGTTCACGCTTTCCAGCGGGATATTCGGCACCAGTTGGTTCATCATGGTGTATTCATATTCCACGCTTGGGATAGGTTCTCCATCGATGAAATTAGACACATATTGGCTTACGAACTGTTCGTTACGCATCTTGTTGCGCTCGTTGTATGCGTTTTCCAAATTGCTCAGGTAATCGGCTTTTGCACGTGCGAATTCGCTTGCGGTGAATCCGAACTGATGTGCCCGTTCTATCTCGTGCATCAAGGCTTCCAGTCCTGTTTCGATGCCGTTCTCCTTACAGATAGCCACGCCCGTAAACGCTTTCTTTGTCTTAGCAAGTATGAAGTCCATATCTTGCACTCCGGCATTGATGAAAGGCGGGGTAGCGGTTTGCAGAAGTTCTCCTAAACGGGCGTTCAGCATGTGAGATATCGCATAATCCATAAACGAATATGCCAAATAGCCCACGGTATTCTTCATCTCGGCTGGGAAAGGCTCGTGCTTGTGGAATACCATTACTTGGGTGATTTCCTGCTCTTTATCCTTATTAATTGAAACGATAGGCTCTTTGTTGTCCGGCACAGGGAAATAGGTGCGCTCGGCAGGGTTGGCAGGCATTTGGATAGGACCGAACAAATTCTTTATCTTAGTCTCTATTTTGTCTACATCAATGTCGCCTACCACGATAATGCCTTGCAAGTCGGGACGGTACCATTTCTCGTAATAATCGCGCAAGTCCTGATAAGGGAAATTATCCACCACCTCCATGGTTCCGATGGGTAAGCGATACGCATATTTGCTTCCCGAAAAGAGGGTGGGGAATGCCGTTTCGTACATACGCATCATTGCCCCCAAACGGGTACGCCATTCTTCGTGGATAACTCCGCGCTCTTTGTCTATCTCTTTTGGGTCAAGTGTAAGGTCATCTGCCCAATCGTGCAGGATGAGCAAGCACGAGTCAATGATACCGTCACGGATAACGGGTACATTACTAATGTTGTATACCGTTTCGTCTATTGAAGTATAGGCATTCAGGTTGGCTCCGAACTTCACACCGATAGATTCCAAATATTCGCGCAAGCTGGTACCGGGGAAATGCTTGGTTCCGTTGAAACACATGTGTTCCAAGAAGTGGGCAAGCCCGCGCTGGTTATCTTCTTCCAAGATAGAGCCGACTTTTTGTGCGATATAGAAATCGGCTTGGTTTTCGGGTAATTCATTGTGACGGATATAATAAGTCAATCCGTTCTCTAATTTGCCTATCCTCACATCCGGATCGGTAGGGATAGGGGGCATCTGCTGGGCAAATGCCACATTTGTGCTTCCAATGAGAAACACGGCGATAAACGCTTTTCTAAAAAACTTTTTCATTGTATGAGTTTTTGAGTTTTACCACAGATTACACAGATTAAAATAATTAATAATTAAGATAAGTATTTTCGTTGTCATAGTTAGCTCTTCATTGTTCATTATTAATTAATTGTTGAAATCTGTGTAATCTGTGGTAAGCAATAAATTATAGCATTCCGTTAGCCGAGAGATAGCGTTCGGCTTCGATGGCCGCTTTGCATCCGCTTCCGGCGGCGGTAATTGCCTGACGGTAATGCGGGTCGGCTACGTCTCCAGCCGCAAATACTCCAGGGATTCCGGTGCGGGGCGTTCCGGCTTCGGTCAAGATATAGCCCGTTTCATCGGTCTTTACCCACGGCTTGAATATATCCGAGTTCGGCTTGTGTCCGATAGCAAGGAAGAAACCGTCAATGGGCACATCGTAACGCTCTTCGTCAGGTTCGCCCATGCGTTTCACCACGTGCATTCCTTCTACGCCGTTTTCGCCATACAAGCCTACGGCATTGTGTTCGAAGAGCACTTGGATGTGAGGATGATTCAATACCCGTTCCTGCATGATTTTCGAAGCACGCAGATAAGGCTTACGCACAACAAGATAGACTTGTTTTGCCAGTCCGGCAAGGTAAATGGCTTCCTCGCAAGCCGTATCTCCTCCGCCTACTACGGCTACAGTTTTCTTCCGATAGAAGAATCCGTCGCAAGTGGCACAAGCGCTTACACCCATGCCTGCGTATTTCTTCTCATCCTCCAAGCCCAAGTATTTGGCAGTGGCACCGGTAGAGATAATCACTGTATCGGCGGTGATTTCCTTCCCCTCATCTGTTTCGAAAGTATAAGGAGCCTTACTCAAGTCGGCTTTGGTGATGATGCCCGGGCGGATATCGGCACCGAAGCGCTGGGCTTGTTTGCGCAAGTCATCCATTAAGACCGGTCCGGTCACTCCGTCAGGATAGCCCGGAAAATTTTCCACTTCAGTGGTAATGGTGAGTTGGCCGCCCGGCTGGATGCCTTCGTAAAGCACCGGAGCGATATTCGCGCGGCTGGTATAGATAGCTGCCGTATATCCGGCAGGGCCTGACCCGATAATCAGGCATTTTACGTGTTCTGTTGCCATATTCTTTTCTGTTTTTAAATGTTTTTGCAGAACAAAGGTAATACTTTTGTAGTCAACCGAAAATAAATTACGGAAATATTTTTTGAATGTCCGTAAAATAACGGCGGCAGAACAATTTGAAAAAAATGTATTTTCGTAGAGGTTTGTATGGAGATGTTGTATCTTGTGGAGATATGGTTTCTGTTGGTTTTCGTGCTAATTTCAGGCTTTTTGTAAATTCATATAGAATTATTGGAATTTTTTTTATATCTTGCCAACATAACCCTTAAAGTGAATACAGATTATGGAAGTACATCATGACGAACCGCAGAAAAAGTTCTGGGTAGAGGTGGATGGATATAAGGCTGATATGTCTTATATTTTAAGTGAAGGGCATTTAGACATCCGTCATACGGTTGTGCCGGAAGCGATTGGAGGAAGAGGGATAGCCTCGATGTTGGTAAAGACTGCATACGATTATGCGAGGAATAAAGGTTTGAGGCCGATGGCTACGTGTGCGTATGCTGTGCGTTGGTTGCAGAGGCATCCGGAATACGAAGGGGTAATCAGTGCCGATTATGCGGGAGCAGACACTTGTGCCTTGTGAAAAGAATGAAACAAAAGTGCAGAGGATGCGGGAACGCAACGTTTTATATAAGCTCTCTTTGCGTTTCTGCATCCTCCGCGCTTTTGTTAAAGTTAGCAAACTCGGTGCGACCCATCGCTGATTACTACATCGTACACTTTCGGGGTGCGTCCGAATTGTTTTTTGAACCGTTCTTTTGCGGTTGTGATGAATGTTTCGTACAATTCGTTTTTCACCAAGTTGATAGTGCATCCTCCGAATCCGCCGCCCATGACGCGTGATCCGGTTACGCCGCAATCAAAAGCGATGTCGTTCAGTGCGTCAAGCTCTTCGCAGCTTACTTCGTATAGCTTGCTCATGCCTTGGTGGGTTTCGTACATCTTTTGCCCTACCGTCTCGTAATCGTTGCGTTCTAAAGCGTCGCATACATCCAATACACGCTGGATTTCTTCGATGACGTATTCGGCACGTTTGTAGTCTTCTTCTGTTACTTGAGCTTTCACTTTGTTCAGCATATCCATCGTGCAGTCACGTAAGAATTCAACTTCCGGATGGTTTTCCTTGATAGCTGCAACAACGTTTTCACAACTTTGGCGGCGTTTGTTGTATGCCGATGAAGCCAATTCGTGTTTTACTGCGGAGTCAACTAATACCAAGCGGTATCCTTCGGGGCGGAACGGGTAATATTTATATTCTAATGAGCGGCAGTCGAGACACATCAGGTGACCTTCTTTTCCAAATACGGAAGCAAACTGGTCCATGATGCCGCAATTTACTCCACAATAGTTGTGTTCAGTAGCCTGACCTACTTTTGCCAGTTCAAATTTGTCTATCTTATTGTCGCCGAATAGTTCGTTTAAAGCAAAAGCGAAAGTCGATTCGAGTGCTGCCGATGAAGACATTCCGGCACCTAAGGGTACATCGCCGGCAAAAGCCGTATTGAATCCTTTTACTTCTACGCCACGCTTAATCATTTCGCGGCATACACCGAAGATGTAACGTGCCCAACTGGCTTTCGGGGCGTCTTCTTCATTCAATCCGAATTCTACGTAGTCTTTCAGGTCGATGGAATAAGCGCACACTTTATTTTTCCCGTTCGGCTTGATTTCTGCGGTAATGCCTTTGTCTACTGCACCGGGGAATACGAATCCTCCGTTGTAGTCGGTATGTTCACCAATCAGGTTAATGCGTCCCGGAGATGTATAAATGGCTCCTGTAGTTCCGTCAAAATGTTTGATGAAACGACTTCTTACAAAATCTATGTCCATGGTAATATGATATTAAAAGGTTTATAATTATTCGGTAAAAAAACAGTATTTTTAATCAACGGGAATGTCTTTGTTTACATTTTTGCATCCCACCAAACCGTAGAACAGCAGGTATGCCAACATGGCGATGATGAGCCAGTAGCTTGCCATATAGCCTACGGAGTCGGAAATGACTTGTTGAAGGAGCGGGAAGATACCTCCGCCTACTACCATCATCATGAAGATGCCCGAAGCTTGAGCGGTGTATTTACCTAATCCTTCAACGGCAAGGTTGAAGATGCCGCCCCACATGATGGAGGTGCACAATCCACAAAGCACAAGGAACAAAGCACTCATCGGCACTTTCGGTGTTTCTAAAGAACCTTCAATGTCGGCCACTTTCAGACCGGCTGCGGTTAAGGAAGCTTCGTGTTTTTGCAGGTTCGCATCCGAGGGGTCTGCTATAATTGCGGTGATTTCTGTCTCAGATATACCAGCTTCGGTCAGGATTTCCGAAGTCTTGGCAATCGGGTCGTAAACCACTTTGGGTACATTGATGCCCACATTTTTCGGAAGGAAGATGGCACATAAGATGAAAAGAATCGCTACGCTTGATACCGTAATCAGTTGGGTGCGGGTAGATACTTTGCCGCTGATGACGGTACTGGTGAGTCGGCCTACCAGCATCAGCAGCCAATAGATGGCGGCGATGGCTCCGCCGATAGCCGCACCGTTGAATAAGATACCTGCACCTTTGGCGGAAGAGTCGGCAAGGTAGAAATTCAGGGTGCCTGGAATACCGATTTCGATACCTACGTATACGAAGATGCCGAATACGCCTAATACAGTGTGGCGGAAACTCCACGGACTATGGCTGAATTTTTCTTCTTTTACGTTTCCTTTATGCAAGTGGGGTTCAGGGATGGCTACAAACGAAATGGCGATGAAGGAAAGGACGAATACACCCATCGCTATGAAAAGCAAGGGAGTAACATCCGACATGGCCGTTTCGGGCGTGACGGTTCCGATTAACACTCCTACAAATAGCGGGGTCAAAGTCCCCGACAAAGAATTTAAGGCACCGCCGGCTTGGATAAGCTGGTTTCCCTTGTTCCCCCCTCCGCCTAAAAGGTTCAGCATCGGATTGACGACAGTGTTCAGCATACATACGCAAAAACCACAGATGAACGCGCCCAACAAATAGATGATGAAGTTCATTTTGATGGCATATGCACCCATGCTGAAGACATCTGTATCGGCTCCAATCAGACTGGAAAGATATTGGGTAAATAAGCCTAGAAAACCTACTGCCATAGCTATCAGGGCGGTTTTCTTATAGCCGATTTTCACGAGCATATTTCCCGCAGGGATGCCCATGAAAAGGTAGGCGAGGAAGTTCATCATATTTCCCATCATGCCTAATGTGTTGGCTCCCGCATATTGATTCTTCCAAATCGTGCCGAACGGGGCGGCAAGATTGGTCACGAAAGAGATCATCGCAAAAAGAAAAAACATCGTAATGATTGCGATGAGGTTGCCGTTCTGTTTTTGTTGATTCATGGTTGTTTATTAAAAGGGTTAGTAATTAAGGGTTAGTTTTCTATTCCGAATTTATAAATGGTCACTTGGCGGTATTTCTCTCCGGGTTTCAATACAGCCGACGGGAAATGTGGCTTGTTGGGTGAGTCGGGGAAGTGTTGCGCTTCGAAGCAGATGGCACTTCGTGCAGGGAATGTGGCTCCATGCCAGCCCGCGAAACCGCTTTGCCAGTTGGCGGTATATACTTGTACGCCAGGCTCGGTAGTATAGACTTCTACGGAGCGGCCACTTTCAGGCTCTACGCATTTGGCGGCAAAAGTCAATTCTCCCGGTTCTTTTTTGTTGAGCACATAATTGTGGTCGTATCCGTTTCCGTTAATCAGTTGTTGGAAAGGATCGTTGATGCGGCTTCCTACCGTGTGCGGGGTACGGAAATCCATTGGCGTATCTGCCACTTTCAGGATTTCTCCCGTAGGGATGCATACTTCATCAATTGGCGTATAGTAGTCTGCATTAAGGGTAAGGATGTTGTTCTCTACACTTGGGGTTGGGTTGGAAATGCCTGCCAAGCTAAAGAAAACATGGTGGGTAGGATTGATTAGCGTAGTGTGGTCGGTCGTAGCCCGATAAGTAAGGATAAATTCGTTTTCGTTGGTGAAAGTATAATCCACTTCAATATGCAGATTTCCGGGGAATCCTTCTTCGCCGTCTTTCGAGTCGTAGCTGAGTGTGAGGCTTTGCTGGCTGGTCTGCTCTGCGTCCCATACACGGGCATGGAATCCGGTGGGGCCGCCGTGAAGTGCGTTCGGCCCGTTGTTGATTGCCAGTTGGTATTCTTTTCCGTCTAATTGGAATTTACCTTTGGCAATCCGGTTGCCATACCGCCCGATAAGTGTGCTTAAGAACGATTCGGGGCTATGGATGACTCCGTCCAGCGTGTCATGCCCTTGGATTACATTGGCAAGGTTGCCGTTCTTGTCCGGCACCATGACAGCCACTAAAGCTCCTCCGTAATTGGTTACTGCCATTTCGGCACCGTTGGCATTCTTCAGAATGAACAAATCAACTTCTTTGCCGTCGATTGTACGTTGAAAATCACTTCGTTTTACTCCGCAAAGGTTGTTTTCATAATAAAATGTGTTAATCATGATCTTGAATATCCTTTCTTTTTTGATGTTACTTCTATAAAATGTATGCAAATAAAAAGATTTTATTCAAGATATACAAACAATTTAGTTAATTATTTCACGATGTATAACATGTGGATAACAAATCGGCAACAATAAAGCTACTTCCTCCTACGAAAATCAAGTCTTCGGTATCGGCTTCGGATAGAGCGGTTTCCAAGGCTGTCTTCACATTGGGGTAGCTTTTGCCGCATAATCCGAATACTGAAGCTTGTTTTTGCATTTCTTCAGCGGGCAGGGCACGTTTTACGCTGGCTTGTGTAAAATAGTATGTCGCATTGGGAGGCAATAAGGCAAGCACGCCATGTATGTCTTTGTCGTTTACCATTCCGATGACGATACGAAGCCTGCGGTAATGTTGGCATGCCAGTTGGCAGACGATGTATCGGATGCCGCCGACGTTATGCCCCGTGTCGCATACGACGGCTGGATGGCTTGATAGCCGTTGCCAGCGTCCTTTCAGTCCGGTCAGTTCGCATACATTCGCAAAACCGTTGCGCACGTCCGCATCCGTGAAAAGGTAACCGGCCTTTTTCAGTTGGCGGATGGCGGAGAGCAGTGTGTTGGTGTTCTTTTCTTGGCACAGTCCGCCCAGTTCTCCTTTCAGGTTGGCGTAGTCTTGGGTTTGGTATAAGTAATATCCGTCGCCGGTATGGGTGGCGCTTGTCAATAATTGTTCTTCTTCGGCAAATACGATGGGGGCGTTTGCCGCAGTGGCTTTCTCTTGAAATACCGGTTTGGTTTCCGGAGTGGTTTCGCCGATGACTACGGGAGTGTGCGGCTTGATGATGCCTGCTTTTTCTCCGGCTATCTTGGCTAATGTATTGCCCAAGAATTGTGTATGGTCAAAGCTGATGTTGGTGATGACGCATACATCCGGACGGATGATGTTGGTGCAATCCAGCCGTCCGCCTAATCCCACTTCGATGACCGCTACGTCTACCGCTTGCTGTGCGAAATAGAGGAAAGCCATGGCGGTGGTCAGTTCAAAGAACGACGGGTGCAGAGGCTCGAAGAAATGACGGTGCTTTTCTACGAAATTGATAACAAACTCTTCTGATATAGGAGCGCCGTTCACCCGGATTCGTTCGCGGAAGTCTACGAGATGGGGTGAAGTGTAAAGCCCTACCCGGTAGCCAGCCGACTGGAGGATGGCAGCCAATGTATGCGAACAAGAGCCTTTCCCGTTTGTTCCCGCTACATGGATGGTGCGAAATTGTTGGTGCGGGTGGCCGAAGTATTCATCTAATGCGTATGTGTTTTCAAGTCCTTCCTTGTATGCGTCTTTGCCTACTTGCTGGAACAAGGGGGCACTGTTATATAAATAGGTAAGAGTTTCTTGGTAATTCATCTTTATATAGCAAATTATTTCCTGATTTAATACCACCACGGATAATCGTTTTTCCTTCCTTCCACGCCGATGCTGATGGAACTGCTTTCGCTAAGTTTGAAATTCACCATTCCACCGATGCGGTCGGGCGTATAGTTGGGCAGAGGATACCAGTAAGGCATACGGTTTGGCACGAACGATTTGTTTCCGTATGCGTAGACGCTGATTTTGTCAGTTAGCCGATAAGCCGCTACTCCTGCAATGCCTACGTTGCGGTAGCGCAGGTGTCCCCATTCCATGTTGGTGGCGTAAAGCCCTCCTGCTACGCTCAACCGGTCGGTGACAGGGACGGCGTACATAAAAGCGAAATCTTGTCCGAATCCTGCTCCCGAAGGCGCATAGCGGCTGGGGCTGAACGTTACGTTCAGTCCGATGGAAGCGTTAAACCCTTTATGCAGTTCCCATGTGGCGTAATTGTAGTCGAAAGGAGTGATGCCATACATGCCGAACGGACGGACAGGCGAAGACGTTCCGACGGGCGATAGCAAAGGTACACTCAAGGTATCGGTTTGCAACGAGTCGGGTAGGGCACGTACGTCCTGTTTATCCTGCTGTATGGCTGGTTGTTGTTCGGTTTGTGCTTTGGCCGTTCCAGATAAAGCTAAAACTGTTATAAAAACAAGCCCCAATCGTTTCATACTGGCTTCTCGTTTTGGTTATTCGGTTCAAAGATAGGGATAATTCGGGAAGTAGCGGGCAGATACAGGAAGGGATTAACGCAGATTAACGTAAGGCAGAGTGTAAGGAAAGCCAAGGAGGCCTGGCGGCAGGCTACGGGCAAAGAAGCCTCGGAGAGCACGTTCAAGGCTTTTTTATCCGCATTGGCGCGAGATATAGACGTATAAGAAAACGTCCCAAGGTCTCTCCCTCGCCGCAGCTCTATGCGCATAAGACCGAGAAGCTGCAAGAACTCGAACGGCAGGCAAACGAAGGCCGCATAGACCTTTACTTCGGAGACGAAAGCCATGTGTTTACGGAAGGATACGGGGTCAGTCCGAAAAGCCGGTTGCAAGGTAGCTGGAAGAAGTAGGTTGATCATCGAGACAAAATCCTGTCTGGGCTTTTTTCAACAGCATAGGTTACTTGCCAAAGTATTATTGCTTCGTTGGCCATTTAATCTTGTTTCGATGGCCAAGTATTATTGCTTCGTTGGCCAAGTATCCAATAATGCTTCGCAACCGTATTTCCCGTCTGATCCCATATTCCCCACATCTGAATATTGCGGAAACATTGTGGCGCATACTCAAAGGCAAATGGCTCAGACCTGCGGACTACATGTCCACAGATGCCATGCTTTATGCTACCAATAGGGCTTTGGCGGCAATCGGAACTGAACTTTATATCAATTTTGCACATACGGCATAGTATAAATAATTCTTATGACTTACTTACAAAATTATATAATTTCCTTCATTTTTGTGTTATTTATGGTGCATTTTAACATTGGTTGCAATAAAAAAAGGGCTGTCTCAAAATGATTTTGGCAAATAGTTGATAAACTATCTGCCTTTTGTGGACCTGAGAGAATCGAACTCCCGTCCAAACGAGGAAAACATATGCTTTCTACATGCTTATCTTTGCCTTCGTTTTTCGAGTACAAGCAAGACCAAAACCACTAACTTGTGCCTTATCCTCTAAAATTTCAGAAGAACCGCAAGGAAAGGTTCTATCAAGTGTTATGTTTTGTCAGTCGGACATTAAAAGGAGAATACCCGTACCGATTCCGCGCCATACAACCGACTGAATGAAGAGAGTTCAGAAGCCATACAGGAAAATTATAGAGGAGGCAGAAAACCGTTTTTTGATGAAGGCGTCTTTATCTGCCGTCGAAGGTACCTTCAACCCCCTTACGAAGGCGTCTTCATCGCTTGATGAAGGTATCTTCATCTGTGGGCTATTAAAGAAGACGCGTCTCTGCGTATGATTTTCCAATAACGTGACGTATATAAAGAAAACGAGGCTGCTTCCGGAATGGTATCCGGAGGCAGCCTCGGGCTGCAACGGGTTTTTAAGGTCAGTCTAATTCTACCAGTTCGTATTTTTGGCTTCCGATGCCCAGTTGCTCGGCATAGTCGAGGGTGTGCATGCCGTGACGCGAGTCGATGCGTTCTATCAAGTGGATTTTTCCGTGGTCTTTCGATGAACGCACGAGGTCGGTGCAAGCCTTGTCGAGTGCAACCGGGTCGAGCGAGGCAAGGATGCCTATGTCGCCCATCTGCGGGTCGGCGGGAGAAGAATCACAATCGCAATCTACCGAAAGGTTGTTTGCTACGCTGATGTAAAGGATGTTTTCCCCGCAATGGTCGATAACGGCTTTGGCGGCTTCTGCCATCGATTCCAGGAAATCATCCTGTGCGGGATGCCCCCAACTGGTCGTGCTGGTTCCAGCCGAATGGATGTTCCGTTTGCCGTTCGACGAAGCGATGCCGATGGAGATGTTCTTGATGGCTCCGCCGAATCCGCCCATGGCGTGTCCCTTGAAGTGTGAAAGTACGACGGTAAAGTCGTAGTTCAGGTAATTCTTTCCTACGATGTCCGCTTTCAGGTGTTTTCCTCCTTCGACCGGCAATTCCACTTCACCTTCGGCATCCATGATGTCGACCGGGGCGATGGCGGTGAAGCCGTGGTCTTTGGCAGCTTGCAGGTGGCTTCGGGTATCTCCCCGCTTGCCGCCGTAAGCCGTGTTACATTCTACGATGGTTCCGTTCACCTTCTGCACCAGGTCTTTAATCAGTGCGGGTTGGAGGAAATTGTGTCCGCCCGGTTCGCCGGTGCTGAGCTTGACGGCTACTTTCCCTTTCGCCTCGCGTCCTAAGGCTTCGTAGATTTTGACTAAGAAGCTGTTTTGAATTTATCGTGCGATGATTTGGGATGAGTTTTTGAGGCATTTTCGCTTCTGTGATGAGGAAGATAGCGGGCTATCTGACGAAGAACAGGAGCGAAAAGGACCAAAAAATCGCCCAAAGCACAC
>CASFRN010000013.1 GCA_949296855.1 uncultured Bacteroides sp.
AGGACTTTCGGGGACGATGTTTGGGACGGGACGCCTGCTTGATGATTTGGTACAGTTTGTCTATTCTGGGGAAGGGTGTCGTTTGTTGTTGATGGGAGATACGGCACAGTTGCCCCCTGTGGGTGAAGAGCTCAGTCCGGCCTTGTTTGCAGAGGCATTGAGGGGCTATGGCTTGGAAGTTGTTGAAGCCGATTTAACACAAGTCGTTCGTCAGGAACAGCAATCGGGCATTTTGTGGAATGCTACCCGGCTGCGTAGACTTATAGCGGAAGATTCCATGTATACATTACCGCCTGTACGGGTATCTTGTTTTCCCGATGTCAAAATGCTTCCTGGTAATGAATTGATTGATGCTTTGTCGACCTGCTATGATCAGGATGGTATAGATGAGACGATTGTCATTTGTCGTTCTAATAAACGGGCAAATATTTATAATCAAGGTATACGGTCACAGATTTTGTGGCGCGAGGAGGAATTGGAAGGAGGAGACCTTTTGATGGTAGCCAAGAATAACTATTATTGGACTGAGAAAGAAAAAGATTTGGATTTCATAGCCAATGGGGAGACGGCAGTCGTGCGTCGAGTGAGGCGTACGACAGATATGTACGGTTTCCGTTTTGCGGATGTCCTGTTGTCTTTTCCCGATTGGCAGGATGTCGAATTGGAAACTCGATTGTTACTTGATACGTTACATAGCGATGCACCAGCCTTGTCACGTGAAGACAATGAACGGCTTTTTCAGAGTGTACTTGAAGACTATGTTGACGTACCTTTGAAGAAGGAGCGGATGAAGAAAATGAAGGCTGATCCTTATTATAACGCTTTGCAGGTGAAGTATGCTTATGCGGTGACTTGTCACAAAGCGCAGGGTGGTCAATGGAAAAATGTATTTTTGGACCAGGGATATATTACGGATGATTACCTAACACCAGACTATTTCCGTTGGCTTTATACGGCTTTTACCCGGGCTACGGGGACGATTTACTTGGTCAATTATCCGACGGATCGTGTGGAGTAAGTTCGTGAGAAAGGAACGCTTGGCGTGTCATTTGCTGGCTAAGGAACGTTTGTACGATACCTCGTACGCTTAAATAAGTCAGGAAGGCCAGCCAGAGGGCATGGTTTCCCCAGGTATGATACAAGGCATAATACAGAAGGAAGAAGCAGCCAGCTGCTATTGCCATGGATTGTAGCATTCCTTTTGTGTTGGTAGCACCGATGTAGATTCCGTCCCAAATAAATGCAGTCATGCCGGCTATCGGAATAACCAAGGCCCATCCCAGATAGTTTTCGGAAGCTTCTATCACTTCTGTCTCATCAGTTAACAAGGCTAGGAATGTATTGCCGCCTGTGGCGTAGGCGATGGTGAACAATAAAGCCATGATGCCTCCCCATACGAACAAGTGTTTCTGTGTACAAGTGTATGCTGGGTAGTTCTGAGCTCCGATGTGTTTGCCGATAAGGGCTTCGCCTGCGTATGCAAATCCGTCCATTATATAGGAATAGAGTGTAAATAATTGCATTAGCAAGGTGTTGACAGCTAGTATAATTTCTCCTTGTTCGGCTCCGGCTGAGGTAAAGAACAGGGTGACTGCAACCAGGCAGAGTGTACGTAAGAAGATGTCGCGATTTATTTGAAAGAAATGCCACATCGCTTGCCGTTTCCATAGTCCTTTCCTACTGAAATGTTTCCATAAACCGCCATAATGTCGTATCCATAGTCCTATTCCCATCAGGAAACCTGCATATTGGGCTATTAGGGTACCAAGTGCTACTCCCTCCACCTTTAGCCCGCCTATATATACCAGGCAAAGGCTGGCAATGATGTTCACTACGTTTTGTGTGATGGCGATAATCATTGGAATGCGTGAGTTTTGCATCCCGATATACCATCCTGTGAGTCCATAGAGGCCCAGGGTAGCGGGAGCTCCCCAGATGCAGATGTGGAAATAGGTTGTAGCGAGTCTTTTAATTTCTTCAGTGGGATGGATAAAGAAGAAAGCCGCTTCTCTAATCGGAATCTGCAGTATGATGAGGGCAAGGGCGGCCATCATTCCGATGCCAACGGAACGGACTGCCATTTGAACAATCTCGTCCGCTAAATGTTTACCGTAAAGCTGAGCGGTCATACCGCTTGTCCCCATACGCAAAAATGCGAAAACCCAATAGATAATGTTGAATAACATCCCACCTACTGCGATGGCGCCGATATAGGCAGCATTGCCTAGATGGCCGACTATAGTGACGTCTACCAGTCCCAGCAGGGGAACAGTAATGTTCGATACGATAGCCGGAAGGGCTATATTCAGTATTTGCTTGTCGGTCTCTTTCATTGCGTTTGCAAAGGTAGGCAGAAATGCTAAATAGAGAGAATTTTATTAATGATATTTGTCCAATATTTACTTGACTTTTAGAGGCGGATTGTCTAATTTTGTAGGCCTTCCAAAAAAAGGAAGAGAAACTGGATCTAAACTGACTATTTTTATGAAAATCTGGATGTTAATCATGTTCAGCATGTTTCCGCTTACAATGTTTTCCCAATCGGCGGACGTGCTATTGCGTAAAGTGGCTGATGCGCTTGCTTCGGGGCAAACGGGGTATGCTGTAAGTCTTTTCCGGCAGTCATGTCAGGCTGACGGGCATGAGGCGGAAATGTTTTATTGGACAGAGGTGGATAAGTCGGAGAATACGGCGCCACAGTTTGCTCGCGAGCTGGCTGAGCATTTTAAAGATGTTCGTAATTACACCAAGGCCTATTTGTTCTATAAAGAGTTATTACAGTATACTCCGGACAATGTGGATGTTCTTGTTTCATGTGCAGAGATGGAAGTACGTTGTGGAAAGGTGGCAGATGCAAAGGCTACTTATGAGCAAGTTGTGGCACTCGATTCGGATAATTTGCAGGCATGTAATTTTTTAGGCAGTTATTATTTCCTGAAATCTGAGGATGCGCGTAAAAAAATAGAGGAAGACTTCAAGAAGCTTTCTTCGCCTACCCGTATGCAATATGCCCGCTATCGCAACAATCTTTCATCACTTTTTGATTCGGGTTATTCTAAAGCCCGTGCTTATTTGCAACAAGTGTTGACGCTATTCCCCTCTTCCGAAGCGGGTAAAACTCTTGAGAAAATAAAGCTGGTTGAACAGGAAGTCAACAAATAATCTTTGTTGCTTCATAGTTTGACGGTATGGCTCGATTGGGTTAGAAACTGAGCACTACGCGGTCGCCCAGGCGCTTGGCCATGACGCTTTGTACTTCGCGCAACTCGCTGTATCGTTGCATGATGGCGTTGCATTGTGCCTCGTCCTGCACCACCTTGGGGTCCTGCAGGGC
>CASFRN010000014.1 GCA_949296855.1 uncultured Bacteroides sp.
CACGACGGGCGCCACCAAAGGCGGCATCAAACTTATACTTATCGAGTGCGTGAAGCAGAGCCTGCGACTTCATCAGGTCGGTATGCACCATGCTGCCATGCGTAAAGGGGCCTACCCCCGCCTTGAAGGCTTCCATATTGCTCTCTACAATCAGGTTCCATCCGTATTTCTTGGCATATTCGTCGCGGAACTGAATCATTTCCTTGAACTTCCACTTGGAGTCGATGTGCATCAAGGGGAAGGGCACCTTGCCCGGATAGAAGGCCTTTTCGGCCAGACGCACCATCACGGACGAGTCCTTGCCGATGCTATAGAGCATCACAGGATTCTCGAACTCGGCCGCCACCTCACGAATGATATGAATGGACTCGGCTTCGAGTTCCTTCAAATGACTAAGTTTGTACTCTTCTTTCATCTTTCTATCTTATTTCTTCTGAATTCTGGGTAATATGAGTTCTAACAGTTTGTGAACGGATTCTTCCAAAGTAAGCACCGACGTGTCGAGCGTCAACGCAGGATGCCGGGGCGCCTCGAAAGGAGCGGAAATACCTGTAAAGTTCTTGATTTCGCCCCGACGCGCCTTGGCATAAAGACCTTTCACGTCGCGACGTTCGCATTCCTCGATGGGAGTGCTGACATATACTTCCACAAAATCGTCCCTGCCGATGATATCGGCCGCCATCTCGCGGATGTCGTTGCTGGGGCTGATGAAGGCGGCAATGGTGATAATGCCTGTATCAACAAAGAGTTTGGACACTTCGGCTATGCGGCGGATGTTCTCCACACGGTCGGCTTCGGAAAAGCCCAAGTTGTTATTGATGCCGCTACGAATGTTGTCGCCGTCCAAGATACGGCACAGAAGTCCACGCTGATGCAGTTCACGCTCCAAAGCGATGGCAATGGTACTCTTGCCCGAACCGCTCAGCCCTGTGAACCATACCATCAGGCTGTGTTGCCCCAACAAGGCTTCCTTGTCGCCTCGCGTCATCATTCGGTCGAATATCGGATATATGTTGTTATTTTCCATTCTTCTTATTCTTATATATTATACATTTAAAAAGGCCAGATTACAGGTATCAGAAAAACAGAGATTAGGAAAGTTATGATGTTCAACGGCAATCCGATACGGACAAAATCCGTGAACTTATAGTTACCGATACCTTGCACAATCAAGTTTGTCTGATAGCCGATAGGCGTAGAGAAACTGGCGGAAGCCGCCATACAAATCACCACAAAGAACGGCACAGGACTTACGCCCAACTGTGTCGAAATGGAGAGTGCCAAGGGGAAAGCCAAAGCCGCCGCCGCGTTGTTCGTGATAAGCTCCGTGAACAGATTGGTGATAATGAACACAGCCGCCAGCAAAACATGAGGTCCGTAATGGTCGCTCAAACCGATAATGTACTTGGCTACCATATCGGCCACACCTGAATTGACCATTGCCTTGCTGATAGCAAAAGCGCAGGCAATGGTAATGAGTACATCCCAAGAGATGTATTTGGTATATTTTCGCGCAGGGAAAATCTTCGTCCAAGCCATGATAATGGTTGTTATCGAAACGAAGAAGAACATATCCAGCTGCATATTGGGGACAGCTTCCTTCACGAAAGGAAGTTCTCCGATGGTGGCGCCGGCAATCATCAACACCAGCAAGGCCAAAGCCAGCCAACGTTTACCTCGTCCGGGCACAGGCTCATTATCCTTGCCATTGGCCAGCATGACAAAAACTGAAGACTCGCCCCACGTCTGGATAAACGAATCGTCTGCCATCACTACCAGCGTATCGCCTTCACGCAAATAACGGTTTTCAAGATTCTCTGTGATACTTTGTCCACCCCTTTTGATTTCCTTCACTTCAGCGCCATAATGACGTTTAAAATTGAAGTCCTTCAACCGTTTGTTGATACCAGGGAAACGAGGTCCCAAAACGGCTTCCACCCGATGCAGATTCCCTTTTTCCTCCGTATCTTCCTCCACTTCCGCTGAATCCTTACGGACATCGGGCAACAATTTCGACGAAAAAATGAACAAATAAAGAATTCCTGCAATAGCTATAAAAATACCGACCTTACCCAATTCAAACATTGTAAACCCTTCATAACCGGCTTCCAATATCATGCCATGTACCACCAGATTGGTCGAAGTACCAATCAGGGTACAGATACCTCCCAAAATAGTAACGTATGACAAGGGAATAAGAAACTTCGTGGCCGGCAGCTTGACAGAATCGGCCCACCGCTTGATGATGGGGGCAAAAATTACCACGACAGGCGTATTGTTCAGAAAAGCCGAAATAAAAGAAATGGTTGGCAACATACGAAGCTGAGCTTTGAAAACTGTTGTTTTCTTCTGAGGCAGCAATTTCTTAATCAGCTGTCCCAAAGCACCCGACTGGCGGATACCCTCACTGACCAGATAAAGCAAAGCAACCGTTATCATGCCTTTGTTACTAAACCCTTCCAACATTTCTTTAGGAGTCAGAATACCGGCACACAGAAACAAGACCACGACCGAAAACAACACCATGCCCGGCCGCATCTTGTCAAGTATCAAGGCGGCTACCATGCCTACCAATCCCAATAATACAAGTACAATCTCAAAAGTCATCATCCAGTCTTCATTTATGTCCGACATGCTTCGGCTCTACAATGAACCATGGATTCAGCAAGTCTTCCTTATTATAACTCAATGGTATATCCATTCCTGCCCGATAGACCTC
>CASFRN010000015.1 GCA_949296855.1 uncultured Bacteroides sp.
ATTGGTCTTCGTTTCTTTAGATACTTGGACAATTTCTGTAGAAGGATGGACGGCGCGGATGCTTCGCACGCAAGGGGCAGTGACTGCAGAGCCTGTATATAATAAGGTATACGATTTTGCCATGGAGTTTTATGCGGATAGCGATGGGAGTGTTGCTTTTGTTGGCTATTCGTTGTTCGAGACCGATGCGTTCGGCAATTATAAAACCAATCTTTTAGCTTCAGATGAAAAGATAGAACAGCGGCTTTCCGTCTATATTCCGACAGAGCGGTTGTATGAAGTGCGTCGGCGTTTGCTTCAATTTTTGCCTGATTGGCTGGACGGATATTATACGGGTTATTTGGGCATTGACATGATGGTGTGCCGTTATTCAGATGGTTATGCGCTTCATCCCTGTGTGGAGGTTAATTTGCGGATGAATATGGGTGTGCTGTCCTGTTTGCTCTTCAACCGCTATGTGCATCCCGCTTCGCAAGGACGTTTCGTTATCGAACATTATGTTGCTCCCGGTGAGGCTTTGCGGTTTCATGAGCGGATGTTGGGGCAGCATCCGCTCAGGTTGGAAAGCGGTAAATGGATGGAAGGGTATGTTTCCTTGACTCCCGTAAGCCGGGATACGCATTATCAGGCGTATGTTTTGGTTACTGCTAAACAGTTGCTGAATGATTGATAGAGAAGAGTGGACGGCGGTGTCTTTCATTCCAGCAGGATGAGTATGTAGTTTATACATAGTGCCTTATGCAAAACAGGGTAGTTTCAGACCTGTTTCATCTTGTTGAAACTTTAGTTTTATCAAGGTGAAACTAGAGTTTCGTGCTGCTAAAACTGCAGTTTCTGCAAGATGAAACAATCAAACAATAAAGGCTGCCTCGACGATGAAGGTAACTTCTATCGCCGAGGCAGCCTCGATTGTTATAGAAATAGATGAAAAAGAGTCTTTTTAGAAATACAGGTAGCGTTGGTCAACAACCTTGCCTTTTTCACGCAAGTCGTAGTAGATGCTTTGGTTAATCATACGTGATGTTGTAGCAGACAGAGCCGCTTCTTCTTTCTTTGCGTCGAATTCTTCCGCACCTTTATCTTTAGCATATACCTGAATCATGTAGACACCCGCGTTACCTTTAATTGGAGCGGATACCTTATTTACATCGGTCTTCGAAGCGTATGCGCTGATAGCCGGTTCGCTGGCGCGGGCTACAGAGATGTAAGCTGCGGCATTGAAGGTTACGTGTTTTACGCTATCGCTGACGGCATCTTTGATACCCTTTACTTGGTCGAGGCTGTTGAAGCCTTCCATTTGACTCATCAGTTGTTCCGCTTTCTTATCGCGGATGATTTCAGCTTTCAGCATATTTGCCACTTTGTTGATGTTGACATAACCTGCCTTGTTGACAGCTTCCAGCCCTACTACTATCATGTGGTCGTTGTCGCCGCATTCGTAAAGTTGGGATACTTCGCCCGGTTTAGCGTCGAAAATCCAACGTAAAGCCTCTTGTGTGGAATGGATGTTAGCTACATGGTGTGCGTCGCTGCGGAAGTCTGACATTGGAATGAGTGTATAGCCAGCTTCTTCTGCGTTCTTTTTCATGTCATCCAGCGTCGTGTTTTGAGCAACGAACTGGCTGAATTTGTTGTATGCGTCGCTATAAGTTTCCTTGCTGAACTCAACCGGAAGTTTTACGACTGCCACCTGGTATTTAGGCTTCATTGCCTTTTTGCTCATGACTTGTAGAATCAAGTTGGCTTGTCCTACTTGCAAGTTTTTCAGTTCGTTTACCGGTTGGTTAATCAGTGTTTGAATGTACTTTAAATTGTCAGCGTCGAGTGCCGCTCCTTCCCAACTTCTGGCGTTTATCCATGCAGCTTCTCCCGTTTGTCCGTATGCTTTAGCCACTTCGGCAAAGTCGGCTCCGCCTTTGATGGCATTGAAGATGCTGTCTGCCAATTCTGTGCGTCTGGCTTCAGTATCCGCCATTACTTGAATTTGGCGGATTTGGATTGAGTCGGGTGCGGTAGCCTTAGCGATAATCTTGAAAGCATTGTAAGAGTCATCGCTTTGGTTGTAGTAAGGGCCGTATACTTCGTTTACAGAAGCAGAGTCCAAACGTGCAGCTACGTCTTGCGGAAGCGAAGTCTTGTTGATGGCTACGCCGGTATAATTCACAGCCGAACCGGTAGAGCGGATAAACGCATCGTAGTCGTTCGTCATTTGGTCTAACTGGTTGCTGTACTCGGTCACTTCTTTCAATACATCGGCACGGTCGGCATCCGAAGGAACTACGTGCACATCAATGTATTGGATGTCGCGGGTCTCTACCGGTTGCTTGAACGATTCTTTGCGTTCGTTGTACAAGTCTTTGATTTCGCTGTCTGTTACGGTGATGGTAGAATCGCTGATGCTGGCGTAAGGTACGCCCGCTAACAGCAAGTCGCTTTGTTCGGTACGTCCTTTAAAAACATCTTCGGCAGACACCGGATTTGAAATCAGCGATTTGGCAATCAGGTTTTGATACTTGGAAGCCAATGTAGATTCTTTTAGAGTCTTTTCGATGAATTTCCAAAGGTTGTACATTTTTTGGTAATACTCGGCGTATTGGGCGGGCATTTGTGTAGAGCCGAGGTTGGCATATTCTACCAGGAATTTCTTCAGCATATCTTTGTCGAAAGCTCCAGTCTGCGGGTTACGGAAAGGAGTTTGCAACAGCAGTTGGTTGGTTCCTTCGTCTATGATGGCTTGCAGTTCCTTATCGGTAACTGTTAAGCCCAGCTTCTCGGCTTCGCTTGCTATCAGTTGATTGGTGACGTATGTATTCCATACTTGGTCTTTGATTCCGTTCAACTGGTCTTCGTTCAACGAATTCAACCCGTTGGTCATCTTAATGACTTCGCTGACTTCGTCTACCATTTTCTGATACTCTTGTGCGGAAAGTTTCTCTCCGTTTACTTCTCCTACGTCTTGTCTGCCTTGGTGAGGTTGGATAACCCTCCATGCGTCACCCGCGATAAAAGCGAACAGGGCAAGACCGATTACAACCACCAACAGTGGTCCTTTGCTTCTAATTGATTGTAAAGTTGCCATTTAACGTTATGATTTTATTATTGTTTTTCCATTTAGCGCACGAAGATACAAAAAATGTACATAGCCGTGCCCTTTTTCTACAAAAAAATGATGATTTTCGTTCATTTACGGTGTTACTTTCAGTTTTACAGGTTCTATTTGGGTGGTTGTGACCTTGATTGTCTTGAAATGGAAGCGGCCAACGGTTGCCCTTTCGGGCACTTTCGGGAAGCTTGGGTGTCCGTGGAGAATCAATCTTGCCTGTTTTATGCCCCGATATGCGTAGGATGCCGATGGAAGTGAAGATGCCGGCTTGGAAGAGTGCATAAAATGCAAAAGTAGTCCTGTCATTTCGTTTGATTGGTTTCAGATTGTTTGGTCGTGTCTGTTGGGGCTGTATCTTCTACGGTGAATATACCTGTATTGTTGTATATTTGATATTCGGTCATTTGTTGGTTCGATTCGAATCCGTATCCGGTAAGCACTTTGTCGGGTTGCTCAATGCGGATAAAGCGGTCGGAATAAATCCGTTCCTTGCCTTGGTCCCAAAACATCAGTTGCGTATCGAACTTATCACCCCGTTGGCTACGGATATGTACGTTTCCGCGTAATTCCCATAACTTTTTAGGCTCGTAGTAGAAAGCCGTGTCTGCCTTGATGCTGGCGTCAATGCGGAACAGGGTATCAAATTTTTCCAAGTAGATGCCTTTCTTGAATGCCCAATAGGGGCTGTCTATCCGGCTATAGACGAGCCATTCGGCAGTGATGATTTTATAGCGGATCATACCTGAATCGGATATATAAGTGGTGACACCGGTTGTTCGCATATCGGGAATGGAATCTCCTTTGCTGACGGCTTCCGCCAAATTTTCTTTCTTGCCGCACGACGGGAAGAAAAAAAACAAAACGGTTACCCATAAGGCTATCGTCAAGCTCAGCGGTATCATGAATCTTTTGTTTGTCTGTTTATATGGCATGGTGTGTCGGGGTTATCTTAAAATGATTGTTTCGTCTATCCATCCGCCGATGATGACGGAATTTCCTTTTTTCAGCCCTAAATAAGCCAAGTCGTGGTCGCTGGGGATATGGGCTGTATACGTATCGATGAGGCGGGTTGCTTCATCGGTTACGCTGGTGTCTACCGACTTGGCTTTTTGCAGCTTGTCGATAACGGCGAAGTAAGTGCATTGGTTTAATGTAGCTTCTTTGCACCAGTTAGGGTTTGAAGCATACATTTGCGCTATCAGTATGTAGGGCTTTCCGTCATTCGGGCTAAGCGCGATGGCTTTTAGCGCATATTGTTTAGCACGGCTCCATTGTTTTTGATTAAACAAGACTCTTGCCGCTTGGTAACAATAGGCTGCTTGTGCTGTAGCAGAGTCGGCCAATTCTACTGCTTTGTCGAAATAAGCTATGCTTTTCTCTGTTTCTCCTTTTTTATAATAAAGGTATCCGCACCGGGCTGCCTTTCCGGAGGTAGGGGCTAGCCTGTATACAGCTTCCGAAGCCGCAAGATAAGCCTCTTCGCCTGTACATTTCAGTTGTTCCAGTGTCGTAAGGACTTGGTTCAAGTACTGTAAGTCGGTTTGATGTTGTTCTATTTTCGGGCTGTATACGGCTTGTATGCACCGGCACGTCGTTTGCCCGCTTTCTATGAACCGTGCGTCTATGTAGTTTTTAGCCGTTTCCCATAACTGATGTTTTTGGGTGCCTGTCCCGAGGGCTTTTACACGCGCGTTTGCATAGTGAGATGCCGTCAGGTAGTCTTGAATGAATTGTTCGATATGGCCCGGGTTGTCTTTTAGTTTTTGAAGCGACAAGTCCATAAAGTCTTGCAGCATATAATAAGTGGATTTCTCCTTTTCCATGCCAATGGCTTTTTGCTCCATTCGGTAAGCTTTGTCAATATCTATCGGCATGGGGGCAAACATGAGGTAATCGTGTGCCTTCATTCCCAAAACGAATCCGGGAGATACCGGCGCATCGGTCAGTGTGTTGAGTGAATCCAAGTAATGTATCCGCAGGTCGTGTACGGCCATCAGTTCTTTTAGAAAGCCTTTTCTTTCGGTTTCGCTTTCCGAATCGGCTATCAGCGCGCGTAATATTTTAGCTCCGTCTGTGTATAGGCGTGGGTATGCCCACGGCGTTTCGGTAAACGCCGTCTTCCAAGGTGCATAAGCTTTCCCGAAGTCGTCAACATCCAAAAACGTTTGATAAAGGGCGATATTCTTTACGCTCCGGACACTGTCTGCTCTGTGTCCGAAACGTGAACCGTCTTCTATTCCTTTTTGGGCATTTACCGAAACGGAATCAAGAAGCAAGGCAACCAATAATAAACCGAATGTACTTGTTTTCATGGTATTTTGCTTCCGGTGTTCCATTAATTAACTTTCCATTTCATGAACCAAGGCTCGTTGAAGGTCAAGCCTAACTTGATGACAAAACGGTCTTCCGACAACATATTTGAAACGGAGGGACGTACGCGGACATATTGTCCGGTCAAGTTCAAGATGGTTCTCCGCTGGAACAAGTAAAGCGGGAATCCGAATCCGGCGTTGACGCTGTATTCAGACGGCCCTTCGCATTGAGCCAGTCGTAAATAAGGGGTAGCGTAGTTGAATCCGATGCGGTAGCGGACGCGTTGCAGGTAGTTTCTTCCAATCTGGTTCGGGAGGAATTCCGCTCCTATGGCAATTTTATTCCGGTCTTCGTACATATTGGTCTTGTTTTGGTATTTCACCGAAGACCATTTCTGCAGCGTGTAATCTGCGCCTATGGTCAGTTTGCTATTATGCGTATATGCCAGCCCGACACCGAACGTGTGCGGAATGCCGTACGAGTCGTTTATCACTTTCTCGTTGACCGCCGAATAGCTTGGGCTGCTCGGGTTGTCCGTCACTTGGATGCCTTCCGTGTCGGTAGAGTTCAGCGTATGTCCCAAGCCGTATACCAACCCCAATGTCAGATAATTTGCTTTGCCTATCGGGTGGGTATATTGCACGCCGAAGTCGGCAACATAGCTTTTTACTTTCACCTTATTATATACATACGTTTGGTCACTGTTCGTATTGAATGCGATGCTCGACTGGTAATTGAGCGAACCATACATGTACCCCGCGCTGACTCCTACAGACAGGTTATCCAATATCTTAAAGCCCAGCCCGGCGGTAATCTGCTGCAGTCCGCCGTCGCCATAAAACGCATTGGTGGCTGTATAGTCATCGTTCCCTTCTACGGGGGTTGTAGTAGAGAAGTTGTATCCTACGGTAGAATAGGGGGTGAACCCGATGGCAAGCCCCAGGCGCTTGTGTAGGCGGAACTGCATCGCCATATAGTCGAAACTGGAGTTCTTGGCGTTCGACTTGATGCCGTTTTCTTTGTAATTGGAGCTTTTCAGGCTCATGCCCATGTCGAACATGAATGAAAGCGAATCGACGGAGGAGAACGAGGCGGGGTTGGTCATGTTGATATATCCGCTGTTGCGGATGCCGTAGCCTACGCCTCCCATGGCGGCATTGTTAGCAAAACCCCGGTCGGACAAATCGCCCAATCCATATCGTGTATAAGGAGAGTTAACGCTTGACTGGGCGGTAGCCGTCAGGCAACCGCTGATGATTATCAAGACGCTAAAAAGTGCTTTCTTTCTTAACATTATAATTCAATATTCTATTTAAACCTTTCAACACTAAAAATCTGTCTGCAAAGATGATACTTTTTAAGTTTGTATCAAAAGAAAATTTATCTCCTCCGGTTAAAAAAACCAAAAGGTCGGGATGTTTTTTTTGCATCAGCCGGATATAGCCCGTTATCTCGAACTCGATGCCTTTGATGACACCTGCGCGGATAGCCGTTTCAGTGCTGTACCCGAATTCGGGCAAGTCGCCTCCTTTTTCAATCAAAGGAAGCTTGTCGCAACATGCGTTCAGGGTTTTGAACCGGATGTAAATGCCCGGTGAGATGTTTCCTCCCCAATAGCGTCCTTGCGCATCAATAAATTCGTAGGTCAATGCCGTACCGGCATCTATGACCAACAAATTCTTTCCCGGAGATAGATAATTGGCACCTACTACTGCCGCCAGCCGGTCCATGCCCAATGTCTCAGGGGTCTTGTACATGTTCTGGATAGGGACCGGAGTCTTGTAGGTAAGCTCCAGGATAGGGATTTCTATCTTCTTTAATTGCCTTTTAATCGTATTGCTGAGCGTGATGACCGATGCAATGATAATCCGTTCAATCGGATACTTGTTGCATAGCATGGGCAAGCAATCGAGCGAGTGGTTTGACCCGCGGATGATTTCTACGATGTCTTCGTTGTCGAACACCGCTAGCTTGGCTACGGTATTGCCTATGTCAATAACTAAATTCACTTTTTCTCGTTTTTTGGGATGCAAAGTAAACTAAAAAAAGAATAGGTCGGGCAATAAAAACGGGAAATTCTTTCGAACTTTTCAATTATTCCATGTATTTTTGCGCCCGAATAGGCATAAAATAGGCATGAATGATGAAATACAAACTCAAATACTTGCTCTTGGCGTTGCTCCTATGTGGCTTTGCCAACGCATATAGCTCAAAGCCCGATAGCATACGCTTGAGTCTGCTGACCTGCGCCCCCGGAAGTGAAATCTATGCGCACTTCGGCCATACGGCTATCCGCTATGAGAATTATACCCGGAAGATTGACTTGGTTTTCAATTACGGGATGTTCAATTTCCGCGAGCCGCATTTCGTATGGCGTTTCGTGAAAGGAGAGACCGATTACCAGTTGGGCATTACACCTTATATATATTTTAGGGCGGAATATGCCATGCGTGGTTCTTCGGTGTACCAGCAAGTGCTGAACCTGACTCAGGCGGAAAAGGAGAGGCTTGTGGCTTTGCTCGAAGAGAATTACCGTCCGGAGAACCGGATTTACCGGTATAATTACTTTTATGATAATTGTACGACCCGTGCGCGCGACAAGATAGAAGAGGCTATCCGCGGAAAGGTGGTTTATCCGGATTCGATACCGGATAAGACGTTCCGGAGCATCGTGCATGAGTTTACTTCCGAAGCCAAATGGGACGAGTTGGGCATTGATATGTGCTTGGGCGCGGAAGCGGATAAGCCGATTGGAAAGCGTTTGCAGATGTTCGCCCCATTCTATATGTTGCGTTATGCGGATGATGCTTATATTCTTGATGCGAATGGAGAAAAACGTCCGCTCGTATTGGAGAAAACCACGATTGTAGATGTAGACCCTGAACCTTTCGAGCCAGGTTTCCCCTTGTCGCCCATGGCGTGTGGCATTCTCTTTTTGGTGATATGTATCGTAATGGGATGGGTGCAATGGAAGAAACGCCGTATTTGGTGGGGATGGGACTTATTCTTGCTCCTTTTGCAAGGGCTTGCCGGATGCTTGATTGCTTTCCTCTTTTTCTTCTCCACGCATCCTACGGTAGGGTCGAATTGGTTGCTTGGGCTCTTCAATCCGATACCCTTGTTTTATCTTCCTTTCCTCATTTGGCACGAGAAAAAAGGCTTGCCGGAGCCTTATCATACCATAAATGTGGTGTATTTAACATTATTTATGGTGATATTCTCCATTTGTGGGCAAGAATTTAATTTAACAGTATTACCTTTGGCACTCGGTTTGTGGGTGAACTCGGCAAGCCGTATGTTTATTAGGAAAAAGAAGGCATGAAAGAACGTATTTTGACATCTTTAATAGCGGCAATAGTCTTGACCGGTTTGCAGGCGCAGACCGCGTCACCCGTACCCCGTTTGGTGGTGGGATTGACTATCGACCAGCTCCGTTCCGATTACATCGAGGCTTTCTCTGCCCTGTATGGCGAGAAGGGATTCAAGCGGCTGATGAAAGAAGGGCGGGTGTATTGCAATGCGGAATACGATTTTATCAATATGGACCGCTCTTCGGCGGTGGCATCTATTTATACCGGAACTACACCTTATTATAATGGTATCGTAGGAAACCGCTGGATGGACCGCAGCACATTACGGATGGTGAAGAGCGTAGACGACCCGGCTTATATGGGCATCTATACCTCGGAAAGCACTTCGCCCCAGCATCTGTTAGTTTCTACCTTATCGGATGAGCTGATGGTGGCGACTCATGGGGCGGCAGAAGTCTATTCGATAGCTCCTACACGCGAGATGGCTGTATTTTCGGCTGGGCATGCGGCTAAGTGTGCGCTTTGGCTGAACGATGAGACGGGTAAATGGTGCGGGTCTACTTATTATGGCGCTTTCCCCGAATGGGTGACTACGTATAATGACCGTGAAGGGCTGGATTTCCGTATCGGAAGCCTGACGTGGGGACCGTATCTCCCTGTAACTTCGTATCGGTATGTGACCTCGGATGTCAAGCAATTGACATTCAAGCATGATTTCTCGGATGAACGTGCGGCAAAATACCGGAAGTTCAAGACCAGCCCCTACGTAAATGATGAAGTGAATAGGCTGGTTCGTGCCTGCCTGCTTCATTCTCAGGTGGGGAAAGACAATATCCCTGATTTGCTGACCCTCTCTTATTATGCAGGAAACTACGACCATAAGCCGAACACGGAATATGCCATGGAAATCCAGGATGTGTACGTGCGTCTGGACCATGCGATAGGGGAGTTATTGGAATTGATAGACCAGAAAGTGGGTTTGAGCAACACGTTGTTCTTTATCACTTCGACGGGTTATGCCGACTCTGACCCTAAAGACCCGGAACAATACCGCATACCCAGCGGAGAGTTCCATATCGAACGATGCGCGGCATTGCTGAACATGTATCTGATGGCAATCTATGGTCCGGGACAATATGTGGAAACGTATTATGACCGCCAGATTTATCTGAACCATAAGCTGATAGAAGACCGCAAACTGAACCTGACGGAGATGTTGAATGTGTCTTCCGACTTCATTGTGCAGATGAGCGGTGTGCGTACGGCTTATTCATCGCAACGCTTGTTATTAGGCGCATGGACTCCCCGTATCGATAAAATCCGTAATACATTCAATCCGAATTGCTCGGGCGACATTTATGTAGAAGTCATGCCGGGCTGGTCGGTAGTGGATGAAGCGTCCCATTCGAGCCATGTGGTGCGTGATACGTATGCTTCGGTGCCGCTTGTTTTCATAGGCAATAATATAAAGCCGGAGATTTTATATGCACCGGTAAAGATGGCTACAATCGCTCCTACCGTAGCTCATTTCATGCGTATTAGGGCGCCTAATGCCGCCATGTCAGCCCCTCTTACGGGCATTCGCAAGTAAATTTGTATCGGAAGGTGTTTCAGATACTTTGCGAATTTCTTATCTTTGCACTCGAATTAATCAATTAATCATTAGTAGAAATAATAAAAAAACAACAGCATAATGGGATTTAATGAATTTATAAGCAAGATTTTCGGAAACAAGGCTACCCGCGACATGAAGGAAATACAGCCTTGGGTGAATAAAGTGAAAGAAGTATATCCGGAAATCCAAAAGTTGACGAACGATGAGTTGCGTGCCAAAACGGAAGAACTGAAGAAGTACATTAAAGATTCCGCTTTGGAAGAGACTCGGAAAATTGCAGACTTGAAAGCAACTATCGAAGAAACTGATATCGAGAAGCGTGAGCCAATTTTCAATCAGATAGATAAGCTGGAGAAAGAAGTCCTCGAAAAATACGAGAAGGCATTGAATGATGTTTTGCCTACGGCTTTCTCAATCGTAAAAGATACGGCACGCCGTTTTGCCGAAAATGAAGAAATAGAGGTAACAGCTACGGATATGGACCGTAACCTTGCCGCACAAGGAAGAGACTTTGTACGTGTAGAAGGTGAGAAGGCGATTTGGAAGAACCATTGGGTAGCCGGTGGTAATGAAATCACTTGGAACATGGTACATTACGATGTGCAGTTGTTCGGCGGTGTAGTATTGCATCAAGGCAAGATTGCCGAAATGGCGACCGGTGAAGGTAAGACCTTGGTAGCGACACTTCCGGTATTCCTTAACGCTTTGACCGGAAACGGTGTACATGTCGTAACGGTCAACGATTACTTGGCTAAGCGTGACTCGGAATGGATGGGGCCGCTCTATATGTTCCACGGTTTGAGTGTGGATTGCATTGATAAGCATCAGCCCAACTCGGAAGCCCGTCGCCGTGCGTATATGGCAGACATTACGTTCGGTACTAACAATGAATTTGGTTTCGATTACCTGCGTGATAACATGGCGGTCAGTCCGAAGGATTTGGTACAACGCCAGCATAATTATGCCATTGTCGATGAGGTCGATTCGGTCTTGATTGACGATGCGCGTACTCCGTTGATTATCTCCGGTCCGGTACCCAAGGGCGATGAACAATTGTTTGAGGTGCTCCGTCCGTTGGTAGAAAGACTGGTAGAAGCACAGCGCAAATTGGCTACCCAATTCTTGGCGGATGCCAAGCGTCTGATTGCTTCGGATAAGAAAGAAGACCAAGAGGCAGGTTTCTTGGCATTGTATCGTAGCCATAAGGCATTGCCTAAGAACAAGCCGTTGATTAAGTTCCTGAGCGAGCCGGGCATTAAGGCTGGTATGCTGAAGACCGAGGAAATCTACATGGAGCAGAACAACAAGCGTATGCCCGAAGCGGTAGAGCCTCTGTATTTCGTAATTGATGAGAAATTGAAGAGTGTAGATTTGACCGATAAAGGTATCGACTTGATTACCGGTAAATCACAAGACCCGACTTTGTTTGTATTGCCCGATATCGCCGCACAGCTTTCCGCATTGGAAAACGAAGAAGGGCTGAGCGATGAAGACCGGCTTGCCAAGAAAGACGAGTTCATGACCGACTATGCTATTAAAGCAGAACGTGTACACACCATCAACCAGTTGCTGAAGGCTTATACGATGTTCGAAAAGGATACCGATTATGTGGTTATGGACGGTCAGGTGAAGATTGTCGATGAACAGACCGGACGTATCATGGAAGGACGCCGTTGGAGTGACGGATTGCATCAGGCGGTAGAAGCCAAGGAAGGCGTGAAGATTGAAGCCGCTACGCAGACATTCGCTACAATCACTTTGCAGAACTATTTCCGTATGTATCACAAGCTTTCCGGTATGACCGGTACGGCGGAAACTGAAGCAGGCGAGTTCTGGGACATCTATAAACTGGATGTAGTGGTTATCCCGACCAATCGTCCGATTGCCCGCATTGATATGAACGACCGTGTCTATAAGACCAAACGTGAAAAGTACAAGGCGGTTATCGAAGAAATCGAGAAGATGGTGAATGCAGGCCGTCCGGTACTGGTGGGTACGACATCGGTTGAAATCTCCGAAATGCTGAGCAAGATGCTTACCTTGCGTAAGATTCCTCATAATGTATTGAATGCGAAATTGCATCAGAAGGAAGCCGAAATCGTTGCGAAAGCCGGTCAGAGCAGTACGGTGACCATTGCTACCAACATGGCGGGTCGTGGTACCGATATTAAGTTGAGTCCGGAAGTGAAGGCAGCAGGCGGTTTGGCGATTATCGGTACAGAACGTCATGAGTCGCGTCGTGTAGACCGTCAGTTGCGTGGTCGTGCAGGACGTCAGGGAGACCCGGGTTCTTCTGTATTCTTCGTTTCGTTGGAAGACGATTTGATGCGTCTGTTCGCATCCGACCGTTTGGCTCACTGGATGGATAAGATGGGCTTCAAGGAAGGCGAAATGATTGAGCATAGCATGATTTCGAAATCTATTGAGCGTGCTCAGAAGAAGGTAGAAGAAAACAACTTCGGTATCCGTAAGCGTCTGTTGGAATATGATGACGTGATGAATAAGCAACGTACAGTAGTCTATACGAAACGCCGTCATGCCCTGATGGGAGAACGCATCGGTATGGATATTGCAGACATGATTTGGGACCGTTGCTATAATGCGGTAGAACAGCCTGCTTATGAAGACGCGAAGATGGAGATTCTGCATACATTAGCGATGGAAACACCGTTTACGGCAGATGATTTCCGCAATAAGAACAAGAATGAACTTGCCGAACAGACTTTCCAAAGCGCGATGGATTTATTCCGCCGTAAGACAGACCGTATGGCTCAGATTGCTAATCCGGTCATCAAGCAGGTATATGAGAATCAAGGGCAGATTTATCAGAATATCCTGATTCCGATTACCGATGGCAAGCGGATGTATAATATTTCGGTAAATCTGAAAGAAGCATACGAAACAGAAGGAAAGGCTATCGTGAAAGCATTCGAAAAAGCGATATTGCTTCACGTTATTGACGATGCGTGGAAAGAAAACTTGCGCGAACTGGACGAATTGAAGCATTCGGTACAGAACGCAAGCTACGAGCAGAAAGACCCGTTGTTGATTTTCAAATTAGAGTCGGTCAACTTGTTCGATGCGATGGTCAACAAAATCAATAACAATACCATTTCGGTCTTGATGCGTGGACAAATCCCTGTGCAAGAACCGCAACAGGTGCGTCAGGCTGCCCCCGAACCTCAGCGTCCCCGCCAACAGTATCGGGAGGTAAAGCAAAATCTGAACGACCCGAACCAACAGGCTGCAGCCGGAAAAGATACGCGTGAAGTGAAGAGAGAGCCTTATCGCTCTGAGAAGACGGTAGGGCGTAACGACCCTTGTCCGTGTGGAAGCGGTTTGAAGTATAAGAACTGCCACGGACGCAACGCCTGATATATTTTAATACAAACGATAAGTGCCGGTACGTCGGTATTCCTAAAGTATCAAGGGAATACCGTCGTGCCGGTTTTTTTTATTTTCTGATATTTTTGTTTTAATATTTTTTTTGTGATTATGAAAAATTTTATACATTTGTGGAAATTGTGCATATAACCGTATAATAATGGATTTTTCCTTTTACCTGATAAATTATAAATTTAAACTTGTAATGCTTATGAAACACATTCGTTCTTGGATTCAGATGTACAAGCTACAAGGAATCATGTCTTTGTTGCTGCTGTTGGCAGTGTCGTGTTCCGATTCGGATAAAGAATTGGAAGAACCTACTCCTCCTGAACCTGTGGTGGCAGGCATCACGTTTGCCGAGGATACAGACAGGCAACCGCTTGTCGGATCAGCAGGAGGTACACTTTCTATTCATTTTACGGCTACGGCGTCGTGGACTGCTTCTGTAGGCAATTCGCGTGCAGATGGTTGGATAAGTGTTTCTCCTACATCGGGCGAAGCGGGAGAAGGGAGCGTCACGGTGACCGTTGCTTCCAATGAAGGTACGGACGAACGTTCGGCTTCCGTCTTCTTGGTTTGCGGCGAGGAGCAGGAGACCGTTGTGGTTACTCAAAAGCAAAAGGATGCGCTTATCCTTTCGCAACAGGTTTACGAACTTCCGGCCGAGGAAAGCACCATCGAACTGGAAGTGCAATCCAATGTGTCGTATGAGACGAGTGTGTCTGTAGACTGGATAGAACCGGTGACTTCGCGCAGCCTGACACAAGAAACGTTGGTGTTCCGTGTAGCGGCGAACGAATCGGAAGAACAGCGTTCGGGAGCCATTACATTGAAAAGCGGCGAACTGGAAGAAACCGTCAATGTCTATCAGGCTGGTAAAGAAAAAGAAGAAGAACCGGTCTTGCTGCTCTCCGATAAGCTGCTGTATGTAGGGGCGGAAGGCGGGACGGTTGACGTACAGGTACAGTCGAATGTCGCCTATACGTATAAGCCTGAAGCCGAATACGATTGGATTGTAGAACCTGCGGGAAGAGCCGTGTCTACGCATACCATTCATTTGGAAGTGCAGCCTAATGAGACTTACGACCCGCGTGAAGCGCGTTTTATCTTTACCGATGAAACCGCGACGCTTTCTGACACTTTAGTGGTGCGTCAGGCTGAGGCGGGTGGCTTGATTGTTTCCGTTTCCCGTATCGATTTGGTGGCGGAAGATACCGGATTCTCATTAGAATTGCAGACGAATGTAGATTATACTGTCTCTATTGATGCCGATTGGTTGGAGCAAATTGTGAGCCGGGGATTGGCAACCGAAACGTTGACATTCAGTTGCGAGCCGAACTACAGCACGGTTTCCCGTGAGGCGGTTATCTTGTTGGATAGTGAGATAGGAGAACAGAAAGTCAAGGTAGTCCAGGCCGGAAGGGAAGAAGAAGTGGAAGACGATGACTTCATGGAGGTTTCCCCGTCTTCTTTGTCATTGGCTGCTGAAGCTACATCGTTTACTGTTTCAGTCAGCACGAATGTAAGTTATCAGATAGCAAGTAATGTGCCTTGGATTACTTTTGCTGTAAGCGACACAATCAGTGCTTCTTCGGTTACTTTTGACGTGAAGGTGAATGAAGGGACAGAAGTCCGTGAAGGCGTTATCACCTTTACTTCGGAAGACGGAAGCATGGTGCGGACAGTCACAGTGACACAAGCGGGTAAGGAAATGCCCAAGTTGAATGTCTCTCCGGCTACGTTTGCCTTGGTTTCGGAAGCGGCTTCTATTGAGGTGGAAATTGATGCGAATGTGAAGTACAGCGTGTCGAGCAGCGCAGATTGGCTGACGAGTCCGGTAAGCGGTTTGACCGAAGCGGCTTCATTAACCTTTACTGTAGCCGCCAATGAAAGCACATCCGAACGAAAAGCCACTCTGACGTTTACTTCGGAAGATGGCAGTGTGACACGTACCGTTACGGTGACACAAGCAGGAGAGGGACTTTACTTGAACGTTACGCCCCAACGTATAGACGCCCCGGCTGAAGGAGGCACATATCCGTTAACCATCAGTACTAATGCAGCCGAACCGAATATCAATCTGAACGGCAACGATTGGATAAGCCTACAAAACGGAAACATTGTCATTGCGGCTAATGCTGACAGTACCGGAAGGACAGGCAGCGTCACCGTCACAGCCGGAGGATTGAGCCAGACCATCGAAGTGGTTCAGGCCGGCAAGCAGCCGTCTACCGCTGGCGGACAGATAGAAGACTTTACTGAAGAGGAAGAAAACTGGTAAGAATGATAAAACAGAATCGTTATGAAACATACATATATAATCTTTTGCTTGAGTTTGCTCTTGCTCTCTTTGGCAGGATGCAAGCAAGATGAGTTGCAGTCGTCGCACCAATCTGATGCCCGGTTGACATCGGTGCGGGCCACTACTTCGGCTGCGGTAAAGAGCCGTACTCAATTGTCGGGTAACACGGTGATATGGGAAGAGTCGGATGCCATTGGCATATTCAGCAATACTACAGCCGAGGCTGTGCGTTACGGTTTAACAAAGATAGAAGGTGACGAAGCTCGTTTCGAGAGTGAAACCGGTGTAAGTGGAGATGAGTTTTATGCTTTTTATCCTTACAGTGCACAAAGTGCCGTGGCTGGTACTACCGTTTCTTACCGATTGACCGATGGGCAAGATTACCGTGAGGGCAGTTTCGATACGGGTGATTGTCCGATGGTAGCGAAAAGTACCGACAGTGATTTCCGTTTCTTGCAGACGTGCGGCATCATCCGTTTGCGCCTTACCGGAACAATGGCAGTCTCTTCTATCCGGCTTCAAGGGAATAACGGCGAAGCGGTAGCCGGGGACGGAACTATCGACATTGCTTCTGATGCTCCCGTATTCCGCATTGACGGAAGCGGGGATAAGCTGACTCAGATTCTTTTGCGTACTTCTGCCGATGTGCAGTTGGCCGAATCGGGTGTGACGGAGTTTTATTTCGTTGTCGCTCCCCAGACTTTTGCCCAAGGAATTACGGTAGATATAACCGGTACGGTAAACGGCACGGAGCAGACCATCCGTAAGCAGACCCGGAAATCAATCACCGTTACCCGTTCTGTCATCTCCAGCTTTGCCGCGGTAGATACCGATGCGGAACTGGAACCGGAAGAACTGACCGAACGGGATATTCTCATCGCGCTATACGATGCAACCGATGGGGATAATTGGACGAACAACACCAATTGGTGCAGCGATAAGCCTTTGTCGGAATGGTATGGGGTGTCTATGGATTATTATAACGAGAAAGTGCAATACCTGCAGTTGTCCTATAATAATTTGGCCGGAACGTTACCGGAAGAAATAGGAGAATTGGACTTGTTTACATTAGATTTAAGTCAGAATCGTCTGACTGGCGGAATACCGGCTTCTATAGGTAATATGCAGTCGCTGGCCAATTTGTATTTGTATGGCAATAACTTGTCAGGCAGCATTCCATTCGAATTCGGCAAGTTGTCTGACTTGATGTATTGTTATCTGTTTAGCAATCAGTTGACAGGTACAGTGCCCGAATCTTTGGCTGACTTGACCAAACTTTCCGTCATGGATTTCTCTGGCAATATGTTAGGAGGAGACCTTCCGCAATCTGTTACCGCTACCGATTGGTGGCAGAGAGACGGATATATCTGCATAGCCCAGAATCCGCCGGGCGGTTTTACTTTCGAGACCGTAAATTTGCATATCCCCGATTTCACGGCAACAGATAATAGAGGCAATGCCATTCGTACTACAGATGTTGTGTCCAACCATAAAGTTACCTTATATTATATATGGGCTACGTGGTGTGGATACAGTCAGGCGTTCCATCCGGTGATGTCAGAACTGTACCAACGTTATAAGAACCATTCGTTGGAGATTATCGGCATTTGCGATGACGGTACATCCAATCCGGCGGAAGCGAACAGTTACATAGAAAGCAACAACATGGAGTGGCCTACGCTGATGGAAAATCCGGAAGGGGGCATCCCTTATTCGGGCTTCCCTACGGTTATCGCTTTCGACGAGACAGGGAAAATGATTTTCCATGACAGCTTTATGTCCCGTTACGATTTGCCGGAGTTTCTGAAAAACATTCTGGGAGCAGGCGACGGTTCTTACGAGTCAACCGATTATTCGGCAGACAAGAAAGTCTTTACGTTGCAGACAGCTTCTGAAGGCAACGGCATCAATGTGGTGCTGATGGGAGACGCTTTCTCCGACAGGCAGATAGCGGACGGTACGTATGAAAGCGTGATGAGGCAAGCGGCTGACGCTTTCTTTAGCGAAGAGCCTTATACTTCCTTCCGGGATATGTTTAATGTATACTATGTAAATGCTGTTTCCAAGAATGAAGGGTATATTACAGGTGGTGAAACAGTATTCTCTTGCTATTTCGGTGGAGGTACAAGTGTAGGTGGGAATGATGAGTTATGTATGGCATATGCCCAGTCTGTCGGTTTTACTGATGCGCAAATGCAAGATGTATTGATTATTGTGATGATGAATTCTACCCAGTATGCAGGTACCTGTTGGATGTATTATAATACGGGCTATACCAGCGATTACGGACGAGGTACAGCGGTTGCTTATTTCCCGATAGGCACAAGTTATGCAGATTTGGCAACAGTGCTTCACCATGAGGCTGGAGGACATGGTTTTGCGAAATTGGAAGATGAATATGCATACGAGTCTATGGGGGCAATGCCTGCGGATGTCATTCAAAATAACATTTCTATGCGGGAGGATTATGGTTGGGGCAAAAACACCGACTATACTCCCGACCCCGCGCAGGTATATTGGAGCAAGTTCATAACCGATTCCCGTTATGCCGGTGAAAACATCGGTGTGTATGAAGGGGCTTGTACGTATTGGACAGGAGCTTACCGTCCTACCGAGAATAGTATTATGAATAATAATACCGGAGGTTTCAACGCTCCTTCGCGCGAAGCTATCTATTACCGTATTCATAAGTTAGCGTATGGTGAAAGCTGGACGTATGACTATGAGGAGTTTGTAAATTGGGATTTGAGCCAGCGTATTAGGTCGCGAAGTGCAGGCGTTTCGCAAAAGAAATATCCGCCAACTGCTCCACCGGTTATAATCAAGGCTCGTTGGGAGAACGGCAGATTCGTTTACGAGTAAATAAAGCTTGTTGCTTAAATATGTCAGTTGCAAAGAAACACCCATATAGGCTGCCCCTTTTGTAAGATTAATAACCTTGCGGCGTGAAGATTAATAACCTTACGGCATGAAGATTAATAATCTTACAAGAGAAGCAGCTATATTGCCGGGATTTGCACTATGGATTCAAGCGGATTCTGATGGGTTTCCGCATAAAAAAGACCCGCTCTTGTAAAAGGGCAGGTCTTTTTTATGTAAGGAAAGAATAGAATTTCAGAACGATTAACCGTTTGAACGCTTTTCCTGAATTCTGGCTTTCTTACCGGTAAGTTTGCGCAGGTAGTACAGCTTAGCGCGGCGCACTTTACCAATCTTGTTGACGGTAATGCTGTCGATAGCCGGAGAGTCCAAGGGGAAGATACGTTCTACACCTACTGTTCCCGACATTTTACGTACCGTAAAACGTTTCTTTTCGCCGTGTCCGCAAATTTTAATCACTACGCCACGGTACATCTGAATACGTTCCTTGTTACCTTCAACGATACGGTATGCTACTGTAACCGTGTCACCTGCTTTGAATGAAGGATGCTGTTTGCCAGTAGCAAATGCTTCTTCTGCAATTTTAATTAAATCCATTGTTTTTTTGAAATTAAATTGTTTGATCGTACCCAACGCAACATACCAAGTAACTCTTCTTGACAGCGATTGCGCGGAAGCGGTGCAAAGTAAGTGATTTTCCGTGACATGGCAAAACCTTTCCGCTTTATTTTGAATAAAATTTGGGCATAGTCCGCTTTTTTTCTACCTTTGACGGGACTTAAATGGAAATAGCATGAAGAAAGGAATATATTACGGTGTGTATGCGGCGGCTTTGGTCTTGTCGGCATGTGGCACAAGTTATTCGGTTGTATCGGTGGAAGGCGGAAAGGTGCCCGTCACGCAAGCGTACGATGTAGGCCAAGATATGGATGCGTGGCGTATTTTGCAGCCTTATCAGGAGCGCATTGATAGCATAATGAAACCGGTTATCGGCGAAGCGGCGCGGAAATTGGAAGCCTATCGTCCGGAGTCTCCGTTGTCCAACTTGTTGGCGGATATATTGCGGGACGGTGCGGAACCGAAGGCGGGCATAAAGGCCGATGTGGGAGTCATGAATATGGGCGGCATACGCAATTTGTTGAATAAAGGGGAGATAACCATTGCGTCGGTTTATGAAATCGCACCTTTCGAAAACAGGTTGGCGGTGGTAACGCTGAAAGGGGCAGACTTGCTGGATTTGTTCGGCCAGATAGCTGCGGTGCATGGTGAAGGGTTGAGCGGAGCCAAGTTGGTCATTTCGAAAGAAGGAAAGTTGCTGGATGCTAAGGTAGAAGGCAAACCGGTCGACCCGGAGAAAGAGTATCAGGTGGCTACTATTGATTATATTGCGGAAGGGAACGACCGGATGGAAGCTTTTAAGAAGGCTACGGCGAAGGTGGAGCCTGAAAATGCGGTTTTGCGCGATTTGTTTATCGAGTATGTAAAACGCATGGAGGCGGCTGGCAGGTGTGTTGACGCGGAAGTGGAAGGTCGTATTGTAGAACGGTAAGAAAGAGAAGGATGATGAGGAAATTGTATTTTATGATAGGGGTATGCTTGTTGTCGGGAATGGCAGCTGCCCAGTCAGTTAAAGAATTACGGTTGTTTCATACCAATGATATGCACAGTCGGGTAGAGCCGTTTCCGGAAGATTATCAAGACACCTTGTTGGCAGGGAAAGCGGGGATGGTAAGGCGGGCTACTTTTATCAAGCAGCAGCGCGAGCTTCATCCCGACTTGTTGCTTTTCGATTGCGGCGACTTCTCGCAAGGCACACCTTATTATAATATATATAGAGGCGAGGTAGAAGTGCGGTTGATGAACGAGATGTGTTACGATGCAGGCACAATTGGGAATCATGAGTTCGATTTCGGGTTAGAAAATATGGCGCGTCTGTTCCGGTTGGCGGATTTTCCCATTGTGTGCGCCAATTACGATGTGACAGGTACGGTGCTCGAAGGACTGGTGAAGGAGTATGTGGTTTTGCGGCGTAAAGGAATGAAAATCGGAGTGTTCGGATTGGGTACGCAATTGGAAGGGCTGGTGGCTAAGGAGTCGTATGGCGGCGTGAAGTTTGAAGACCCGGTATCCGAAGCCCAGCGGATAGCGGACTTGTTGCGGACAGAGGAGAAATGCGACGTGGTGATATGCTTGTCGCATTTGGGCTGGCAGGGTGAACTGTATTCGGATATTGAACTGATAGAAAATACGCGCGGCATAGATGTGGTGTTGGGCGGACATTCACATTCGTATTTCGAAGTGCCTGTGTATTACAAAAATCTGGATGGCGTGGAGGTTCCGCTCCAGCAGATGGGCAAGCATGCCGCGTTTGTGGGTAAGATGGTTTTGACGTTGCAAAAAGATTAGAGGGGGTATGCTATGAAGTGTAGATTTATGAAAAAAATAGTTGTTTTATGCGTAGTGATGCTTGCGACGGTGCAAGCGTCTGCGCAAACTGCTGTCTTGAATCAGATAAAAGATACGGCCGATTGCCGCAGGTGGGTAGAGAGCCGGTTGGCGGAGATGACTTTGAAGCAGAAGATAGGTCAGCTGTTTATCCATACGGTAGACCCGGTGATGGCGCAACGGAACATGACGCAGATACGGAAAGCCATTGAAGAGTACGGATTGGGAGGGCTATTGTTCGCAAAAGGTCAGACAATCCAGCAAGTGCGGCTGACCAATTTGGCGCAGGAATGGAGTGAGATACCTTTGCTGATAACCTTCGATGGAGAGTGGGGGCTTGCCATGCGCTTGAAAGACACGCCCGAATTTCCGAGAAACCGTGTGCTGGGGTGTGTGCAGAATGATTCGCTGATATATAGTTATGGAAGGGAAGTGGCCCGGCAATTGCGTGCTGTCGGGGTGCGGGTTAATTTCGCTCCGGTGGCAGATGTGGACAATAACCCGGCCAATCCGGTAATTAATACCCGTTCGTTCGGGAGCGACCCGGAAGAGGTGGCACGCAAAGTTATCGCTTATTCGCGCGGGTTGGAAGACGGAGGAGTGATGGCTGTATGCAAGCATTTTCCCGGGCACGGTGATACGGAAACCGATTCGCATATAGCGTTGCCCGTGTTGGATTTCGACCGTGCCCGCTTGGATTCTGTCGAATTATATCCGTTCCGTAAAGCTGTAGAAGCAGGTGTGAGTGGAATGATGGTAGGGCATTTGCGCGTTCCGGGATTATGCGAGAAACCAGCTTCTGTATCTCCGAACATCATCACCTCCGTTTTGCGGGACGAATTGGGCTTTTCGGGTTTGGTTTTTACCGATGCGTTAGAGATGAAGGGGATTAAGCAGACGGAGAATGTGTGTGCTCAGGCTCTTATTGCCGGAAATGATATGTTGCTGGCTCCGCGTAATCTGAAGCGCGAAATGTCGGGAGTGCTTGCGGCGGTAAAGAAGGGATTGCTTACCGAAGAGGCGATAACCGAAAAATGCCGGAAAGTGCTTACCTATAAATATGCGTTGGGATTAGCCGAACGTCCGGTAGTGGAGGAGAAAGGTTTGAAGGAATGCATTTGGCTTCCCGGAACAGATAGTTTGCTCGTGGCGTTAAACAAGGCGGCTGTTACGGTGCTGAAGGATTCGCTTGATATGTTTCCCTTGGATTTTTCTTTAGCGGGGACGGTTTTGCTTAGTGTATCACCTTCGCTTGCCGAAGCTTATCCTTTTTATAAGGAATTGAAAGAGTCTGTGGAGGTAAGTTGGGTGCATGCACGTACAGATTCGCTGGATGCTATCCGTGAGCGGCTTCGTTCGGCCCAGCGGGTGATAGTCGCTTTATATAAAGAAGATTATGTGCCTTATTTACCGTTGATTCAAGAATTGGCGGCCGACAAGCCCTTAGCTATGGCCTGTTTCATTCCTCAAAAAGGGCTTTCGGAGATGGTGCCGGCATTGCGCGATGCTTCGGCGGTGATTCTTGCTCATACGGATACGGAAGAAGTGCAGCGTTATGTGGCGGATGTCATGACTGGCAGGAGCATGGCTACAGGGCGTTTGTCTGTAGGTATAGCCGATTTGTGGCAGGCTGGAACGGGTGTCACCATCGACCCCGACCATCCTCACTTGTATATGCCGGAAGACTTCGGAATGGATTCGCGGATATTGGCGCGGATTGATACGATAGCTGCAGAGGGGATACGGGCACAAGCGTATCCGGGATGTCATGTGTTGATATGGAAAGAAGGTTATCCGGTTTATAATAAGTGTTTCGGTACTTTTACATACAGCGATTCGCTTGCCGTGAAAGAGAACAGTTTGTATGATTTGGCTTCTTTGAGTAAGGTGGCGGGTACGTTATTGGCTGTAATGAAGCTCTATGATGAGGGCAAGTTTGGGTTGACCGACCGGGTAAGCCGTTATCTGCCGCTTTTGAAAGGCACCCGCAAGGAGCGCATAACGATTCAGGATTTGTTGTTCCACGAATCGGGATTGCCTGCTTATTGGCCTTTCTATCAGGAAGCTATAGACATGAAAACGTGTAAGGGTGGGTTGTTTCGGAAGAAGCAAGACAAGCGTCATTTGTTGCAAGTTGATGAACACTTATATGCTTGCACTGATTTTGCTTACAAGAAAGAATGGGTTTCCGGTGTTCCGTCTGACCGTTATGCGTTGCCTTTATCCGATAGTTTGTTCCTGAATGTGGGCTTTCCTGAAGAAATGCTTCGTCAGCTGGTGGAAGTGCCGTTGAAGGGGCATTCCTATCGGTATAGCTGTCTGAACTTTATGTTGCTGAAAGAATTGGTAGAAGAATTGGCGCAAGTCCCGATGGATGTCTATTTAGACAGTGTTTTCTATAAGCCGATGGGGCTGGAACATACGGTTTATTGCCCTTTGCGGCATTTCGGCAAGTCACAGATTGTGCCTACATCTGCCGGTGACTTCTTGCGGAAGGGAGAGGTGCAAGGTTTTGTTAACGACGAGATAGCTGCTTTTATGGGTGGAGTTTCGGGTAATGCGGGGCTTTTTTCGACGGCACACGACGTGGCGGCCATTTTCCAAATGCTGTTGGACAGAGGTGTATGGGGTGACCGCCGTTACCTGAGCCGTGCCACTTGCGACTTGTTTATCGGTATGCAATCGGAAAACAGCCGGAGAGGATTGGGGTTTGATAAACCCGATGTGGATGATACAGACCGCAGCCCTTGCGCTGCAGAAGCGCCTCGATGCGTGTTCGGGCATACGGGATTTACAGGTACATCGGCCTGGGCAGACCCCGATAACGGATTGGTTTTTGTGTTTTTAAGCAACCGTACTTACCCTCGTGCGTTCGACCATAAGAACTTGACGAAGATGAATATACGTACACGTATGCAACAAGCGATGTATCAGTCTTTAAAGCTGTGAACCTATTTAGACTATGTACAAATTATGCAAAAATTGCTATGTAGACGTTACAACTTCGCATAAAAAGTTTACCTTTGCATTATCAAAATTAGTACTAATAATAACTTTTAACTTTTACTACAATGGCTTACGTAATTAGTGACGATTGTATCGCTTGCGGTACTTGTATCGATGAATGCCCGGTTGGCGCAATTTCAGAAGGTGACAAATATTCTATCAATCCGGATATGTGTACGGAATGCGGCACTTGCGCAGATGTATGCCCGTCTGAAGCTATCCATCAGGGATAATCGATTGAAAATCGTCGGTTTTGTAAAAATTTTATAGAGGATGCCTTTCATAGGGAAGACATCCTCTTTTTTTATTTCGTATTGGTATGTTTATGCTTCGAACAGACGGCTTCTAGACATTAGGCACGATCCGATGATGCTTGCTTGGCTTTTCAGTCTCGACAAGACTATTTCCGAATCGCGGCTCATCAGGCTAAGAGTGTATTTGCGTACGGTGGAGATGATAGGCTGAAGCAGAAAATCTCCGGCGTTCGACATCTCTCCTCCGATAATGACCGTGTCCGGATTGAATATATTGATCAGACTGCCGATGTGCAGTCCCAGTTGCTGTCCGATTTCTTCTACCAACTCGATAGCCAGCAAGTCTTCTTTGCTGATGGCATTGAAGATGTCTTCAAGAGTGATGTCTTCGATGTTCTTCTCCGAAAGCACGATGGAATTTTCGCCTGCCTTCAGGTGTTCGATGAATTTGCGGTAAAGTGCTGAGCATGAATTTTCGGTCTCTAAACATCCTTTTTTGCCGCAGTGGCAGATAATTTGGTTGTCATATCCATATGTATGTCCGAATTCCCCGGAAAACCCTGATTTGCCTTTATAAAGCTTTCCGTCTATCAGAATGCCGATGCCTAGTCCCCAGTCGATGTTGATAAACAAGGCATTGCGCGAGCCTTTTAGTGCTCCTTTGATGTATTCGCCGTAAAGCATGGCGCGGCTGTCATTTTCGATGGATACTTCTATGCCCATCTCTCCGGTCAAGATTTCAGCAAGCGGGCGTTCTCCGAAATTAAAGAAGCTGTGGCTGTATCCTAATTCAGGATTTACCCGTCCGCATAGTGCTACGTTGATGTGCATGATGCGTTCCTTGCTGATGCTGAGTCCGGATATGAATGTTTCGATGTGGCGGCATAATTTCTGTATGCACTCCATGGTGTCTTGGCGTTCGAAAGGAATGCCCATTTGCAGTTTCAGCAAATCTCCTTTGAAATTAATAAGTCCGATATGCAGGCTGTTCCAAGTAAGTGCGACACCGATGAAGTAAGCGGAGTCGGGGTTCAGTCCGTACAAGATAGGATGTCGTCCGCCGCTTGTTTCCAATTTGCCGTATTCGTCGATGTATCCTTGTGCGTACATTTCATCGATGACTTTCGTTACGGTAGGGATGCTTAAGTCCATTTCTTTGGCAAGGTCGGTTATCGTGGAGTTCTCATTATATATCAGGTGGGTGATAATGTGTTTTTTCATAATGGCGCTCTTCGACCCTTTTTGAATGTCTGCTAATAATTGTTCTTTCATGATTTGTTTCATTTAATTCACTAACCCTTAATTAAAAATTTTAAAAATGGAATATAATTACCTTGTTTTATGGTTGTTTTATCCGCAAATCCCAATATCTTTGCACTTGTATCAAAATCAACGTGTATTTTTGTTACAAATATATTAATTAAATCTGGAAAAACTATGAGAGTTATTATCGAATCTGATTACCAATCGCTTTCTTTGTGGGCTGCCAATCATGTGGCCCGGCGGATTAATGAGTTCAATCCGGCAAGCGGACGTCCTTTCGTATTGGGCTTGCCTACCGGTTCTTCTCCGTTAGGTATGTACCGTGCCTTGATAGAACTGAACAAGCAAGGGGTTGTATCGTTTAAGAATGTGGTGACTTTTAATATGGATGAATATGTAGGATTGCCCGAATCACATCCTGAAAGCTACCATTCGTTTATGTTCAATAACTTTTTCAACCATATTGACATCCCGAAGGAGAACATCCATATCCTGAACGGGAATGCGGAAGACTTGGAAGCTGAATGCGAGAACTATGAAAAGCAGATTGCCGCATACGGCGGCATCGACTTGTTCTTGGGCGGTATCGGTCCCGACGGGCATATCGCTTTCAACGAGCCGGGTTCTTCCTTGACTTCACGTACCCGAGTAAAAACATTGACTACCGATACTATTGTGGCAAACTCGCGTTTCTTCGATAACGATGTGAACAAGGTGCCCAAGACGGCATTGACCGTAGGTGTAGGTACGGTGATGGATGCCAAGGAAGTGTTGATTCTGTGTAACGGGCATAACAAGGCACGCGCCTTGCAGCATGCGGTAGAAGGAGGCGTGACGCAGATGTGGACCATCAGTGCCCTGCAGATGCACCGCCACGGCATCATCGTCTGCGATGAGGCTGCAACCGATGAACTGAAGGTAGGAACATACAAGTATTTCAAGGACATCGAGCGGAACAATCTATAAGCCGTTATTCATTATTAACCATTAATTGTTCATTAAAAAATGAGGACGAATTTAAGTTCGCAGATATCCCTTAACCGGGTGTCTACAAGATATTATAAGCCGGAGAACACCATCGACCGCTCCGTGCTGACCCGTTTTGAGAAAATACCGACCAACATTTATGAAACGGCGGAAGAAGGGGTAAAGAGTATAGCCGATGAAATCATCCGCAAGATACAGGAGCGCCAGCATGACGGGAAGTTCTGCACGTTGGCTTTAGGCACAGGCGCTTCCTTGCGTCCTTTGTTTGCCGAATTGGTGCGCCGTCACAAGGAAGAAGGGGTGAGCTTCCGCAATGCCGTAGTGTTTAACCTGTTTGAGTATTATCCATTGCCCGAACAAGGCAGCAGCAGTATCGGGCAATTGAGCGAACTGTTCTTGAGCCAGGTTGACATTGACCGCCAGAATGTCTTTTCCATGAACGGTACGATTCCTCAAGAGGCGGTTATCGAGCATTGCCTTTTGTATGAGCAACGCATCAAGACATACGGCGGGATTGATATCGCCGTTATGGGCATTGGCAGGGAAGGCAATATTGCAATGAACGAGCCGGGTTCTACGGCTTCGTCTGCAACCCGTCTGATATTTGTAGACAGCACTTCCCGTTCGGAAGCGGCGCATAATTTAGGCGTGGACAATCTGCCTCCTTGTTCCATAACGATGGGTGTCAATACGATTATGGAAGCCCGCCGGGTGTACCTGTTGGCATGGGGCGAAGACAAGGCGGACGTCATCAAGCGTGCGGTGGAAGACAAGATATCGGACACGCTTCCGGCTTCTTACCTCCAGATGCACCAGAATGCGACGGTTTGCATTGACTTGCCTACGGCTTCGCATCTGACCCGCATCCAGCGTCCTTGGCTGGTGACCAGTTGCGAGTGGACGGATAAACTGATCCGGAGTGCTATCGTATGGCTTTGCCTTTTGACCGGAAAGCCTATCCTGAAGTTGACCAATAAGGATTACAACGAGAACGGATTGAGTGAATTGCTCGTATTGTACGGTTCGGCTTATAATGTGAACATCAAGATATTCAACGACCTTCAGCATACCATCACCGGCTGGCCCGGCGGAAAGCCCAATGCGGATGATACGTATCGTCCGGAACGTGCAAAACCGTTCCCCAAGCGTGTGGTTGTCTTTTCTCCTCATCCTGACGATGATGTGATTTCGATGGGAGGCACTATCCGCCGCTTGGTACAACAGGGGCATGACGTGCATGTGGCATACGAGACTTCGGGGAATATTGCCGTTGGCGATGAGGAAGTGGTGCGTTTCATGCACTTCATCAATGGTTTCAACCAGTTGTTTGACGGGAATCAGAACGAGACTATCCGTAAGATGTATGCGGAAATCAAGCAGTTCCTGCTCCAGAAGAAGGAAGGCGACATTGATACCCGTGACATACTGACCATTAAGGGGTTGATTCGCCGCGGCGAGGCTCGTACGGCTTGCACCTATAACCGGATTCCGCTCGACCATGTGCATTTCCTGGACCTTCCGTTCTACGAGACCGGACGTATTGAAAAGAACCCTATCAGCGAGACCGATGTGCAAATCGTACAGAAATTGTTGCAGGAAGTCCAGCCGCATCAGATATACGTGGCTGGCGACCTTGCCGATCCGCACGGCACGCACCGTGTCTGCACCGATGCCGTATTGGCTGCTATTGATGAAGAAAAGAATGCCGGCGCTGAATGGCTGAAGGATTGCCGTATCTGGATGTACCGCGGCGCATGGGCGGAATGGGAAATCGAGAACATCGAAATGGCAGTGCCGTTCAGCCCTGAAGAGCTTCGCGCGAAACGGAACTCCATCCTGAAACACCAGTCTCAGATGGAGAGTGCACCGTTCTTGGGTAACGATGAACGCCTTTTCTGGCAACGCAGTGAAGACCGCAACCGTGGTACCGCATCGCTCTACGATAAATTAGGCTTGGCATGTTACGAAGCAATGGAAGCATTTGTGGAATATAAACCGTTGTAATAGATACGGGTATTTACGTTTTCATAGTATACAGGCGGACACGGATTTATTTAAGGTTATGCAATGTTTTGCATAGAAAATAAAGTATGTATGTGTCTGTCTGTGTGCTATGAAATCAATACAGTTTCCCTATCAGGTCGCTTCGACCGATGCGCCTTAGCTCGCGGATGATGTTCTGACGCTCTTCGGGCTTGTGCCAGAAGAAGAACATGCGCTGGGCGAGCTTCTCTTTTTGGGTCTTTGCCGAGAAAACGGTTTTCAGTGTGTAGGGATGTATGCCTGTGTACCATGCTTCCGTGGCTACGGTCATTGGGGTGGGGGTGAAGTCTTGCACCTGTTCCAAGTGGAAGTCCAGCCGCTTGGTGATGACCGCTAATTCCGCCATGTCCTCTTCAGTGCATCCGGGATGGCTGCTGATGAAGTAGGGGATGAGTTGCTGGCGCAGGTTCAGTTCGCGGTTCAGGCGGTCGAAGATGCGTTTGAAGGCATAGAACTGTTCGAACGAGGGCTTGCGCATCACTTCTAATACCCGTGCGCTGGTGTGTTCGGGAGCCACTTTCAATCGTCCGCTCACGTGTTTCGTGATAAGCTCGCGGACATATTCGGCGGTGCTCCGGTTCGTGGCAGGGTCTTTGCTTTCGTGCAAAAGCAGGTCGTAGCGCACGCCGCTTCCGATAAAGCTTTTCTTGATGCCCGGCAGGGCGTCTACGCTACGGTAGATGTCCAGCAAAGGGCGGTGGTCGGTGTTCAGGTTCGGGCAGATTTTCGGATGCACGCACGAGGGGCGTTTGCATTTGCGGCAGAGGCTTTCGTCTGTGCCGTGCATGGCATACATGTTTGCCGAAGGCCCTCCCAAGTCGCTCAGATAGCCTTTGAAGTCGGGCATCTCGGTGATGGCTTTCACTTCTTTCAGGATGCTTTCCTTGCTCCGGCTCACGATGAACTTGCCTTGGTGTGCCGAAATGGTGCAGAAGGCGCATCCGCCGAAGCATCCGCGGTGGATATTTACCGAGAACTTAATCATGTCGTACGCCGGGATGCGTTTCCCCTTGTATTTCGGATGAGGCAGGCGCGTGTAGGGCAGGTCGAACGAGCGGTCCAGTTCGCCTTGCGTCATGGGCGGGTAAGGCGGGTTGACCACCACCGTTCGCCCGTCTGTCTCTTGCCAGATGCGCCGGGCTTCATATTTGTTCGATTCTTCTTCGATGTGGCGGAAGTTTTGCGCTTGCTTGCGTTTGTCGGCAAGGCATTCTTCGTGCGAGAAGAGGCGCAGGTCGGTTTCCGCGGGCTGGAAGTCCTTGCGGGGGACGAGGTATGCCGTTTGCGGGATGTCGGTCGGCACTTCGGGCGACGCTTCCATGCGCCGGCACAGTTCCGTGATGGGTTTCTCGCCCATGCCATATATCAGCAGGTCGGCTTTCGAGTCTATCAGGATAGACGGGCGCACCTTGTCTTGCCAATAATCGTAATGCGTCAGGCGGCGGAGCGAGGCTTCGATGCCTCCCAACACTACGGGCACATCGGGGTACAGTTCTTTCAGGATGCGCGTATAGACGATGCTGGGATATTCCGGGCGCATGTCGTGCCGTCCGTCGGGCGTATAGGCGTCTTCGCTCCGCAGGCGTTTGTTGGCGGTGTATTTGTTGACCATGCTGTCCATGCTTCCAGCCGTCACGCTGAAGAAGAGGCGGGGCGTGCCTAATTTCTTGAAGTCGCGCAGGTCATCGCGCCAGTTGGGCTGGGGGACGATAGCTACTTTCAGCCCTTCCGCTTCCAAGATGCGTCCGATTACGGCGGCTCCGAACGAGGGGTGGTCGATATAGGCATCGCCGCTGAATAGGATAACGTCCGGCTGGTTCCAACCTCTCAGTTCCATTTCTTTCTTGGTCGTGGGCAACCAGTCTGTCAGTTGATAGTTTCTCACTATGCTTGTCGGTTTATTGTTTGTGTTTGGCTTTTATGGAACACAGAACACAGAGCTTTTTTGTCATGCCGGATTGCAAATCCGGCATGACGACATAACAAAATTTGTTTTAATCTGTGTAATCTGTGGTGAAAACCACTCAGTTCAGCGGTTCGTTCAGCACGTTGGGGCTTAGGCTTCCTTCTTTCTCGCGCTCCCACTTAATGTAGAGCTGGATGAGGTTGAACAGCCCGATTGCCTTCATGTTGTTGTGGTAAATCACGTCGATGCAGAGGTCGAGCAAGTCTTTGCTGTTCCCTTCCATCGAGGCGATGAGCGAGCGTACGTTCAGTCTCAGCTTGTCGAGCACCGATTCGTCTACGATTCCGTTGCTATCTATCAGGTGCTGGAACAACGCGTATTTCTCGATGGTCTGCAAGTGCTCTTCCGATATTTTTATAGTCCGTGTGCCAGACTGATTTGTTTGTATGGTATACATGATATTCGTTTGTTTTAATTAATAATGAAGCAAAGATAACCGTTTTTTCTTATTTCTTGCTTTCTTGAAGCGATTTTTTCATGTATGCTTGGCTGATTGGGTTAACAAGAAATTCGGATGGGTATTGGAAGTTGTTGTCAGACCGGATGAATGCCCGTTCAAGTTTCAAGTAGTGCCTAAACGCTGGATTGTGGAACGTTCCTTCTCATGGCCGGAAGACTTCAGAAGGTGACTATCGATTACGAATTCCTTGCTGGAACTGCGAAAGCTATGGTACAGTTTGCATTCATCCAAATCATGCTTAACAAATTTATCGAATGAAATCAAAACAGTTTCTGAAAATATAGCAGGTAACATCTATCTTAAACTATCATAGACAGCACTTGCGATATTCTCCATGATTTTCGCATTCTCGGCATCTGTTTCTTTTGAGTCTTTTATAATCACAACAACATAACATTTATCGCCATCAGGCATATAAATCACTCCGGCATCCCCATCACCTATTTTAATCCCCATCTCTGTACGGTCTGAACTTCCCGTTTTATGTCCAAAACGTACCCCTGCAGGCAATCCCGCTTTAAGTTTGTTGGTTCCTGTAGAACATTCAAGCATTGTTTTTTCTAAGAAACTAAAATGCTCATCGGTTAATATGTCTTCTGTGTATATCTTTTTCAATAGTTCTGCTACTGCCAGAGGGGTGCTCCAATTATTGTAGCAGCGCATGATATTTTCATGCATGCTGGCTTCTGTTTCTGTCAGGTTTTGCGCATTTATTCCAATGGATTTAATATATCCATCTACTTCTTCTATTCCTCCTACAAAACCTATGAGCCAGTCGCATGTATTGTTGTCGCTATGAGTTACGGTGTATGTGGAAAATCCACAGCGTGTTGACCCCGTGCGCCAAATGCCGCTGACCCTCCGAAAAAAATCTGCATATGCCCCGTATAAGTCCTGGCCGACGGGGTCATTTTTATTTTGGCTTATTGGTTTTTCCCGGCTTTGATTTTCCG
>CASFRN010000016.1 GCA_949296855.1 uncultured Bacteroides sp.
AGCTCTTTAAAAATGACAAAAATCAAGAAATACACACCTCAACTTGCAGTTCCCGGAAAACTTTCTTACCTTTGCATCCACTTGCAAGGTCATCGCCCAGATGGCGGAATCGGTAGACGCGCTGGTCTCAAACACCAGTGGAGTAACATCCATCCCGGTTCGACCCCGGGTCTGGGTACGAGTAAATTGGCTAAGTGGTTGAAAATCAACACTTGGCCAATTTTATTTTATCCCCATTGTTCCCAATTTGTTCCCATACAGCCATTCTAATCAATATATTAAATGCTTTTGAATGCTACTAAATAAACCTGTTAAATTATATATGAGTCAACGGATTTTATAAAGCCCATAGGTACTGATTGACCTATGGGCAGCATAGTTTTTGAAGCATCTTCAGCTTATATTGTGAATTGCTTTTTGTTCATACAACAAGCTTTCATCGTCCGTTTCAGATTAGAAGTCCAGCGAGAAGTGTCCGGACACGTGCAGCATGGAAAGGAAATACACCAAACCTTCATAATAGCGAAATTTGCCTGTTGGAGGTTGTACGTCCCACAGGCGTTTAACGTATTCACGAGCTAGTTCGCGCTGTTCCGGCACATTTGAGTGGGCAAGGGTTATTGCGCCAACAGCATTAGCACCGGCCATGCCGCAAGAATATTGTCCGAAAGCCCTTGAACCATCTAGATAGAAATGGCCGTGCTTGAATCCATCTTTCTTGAAGAACGCAAGCAGATGGCCCATAACGGTCTCTTGGTTTCGCCTGTCCTTCCCACAAAGATAGTAATCCATGCCTACGTTCATTGGGCAGCGGATGGCATCGTACATATATAAGGATGTGTCATAAGTGGCATTAGGCCAGGCATAGGCTTTTCCGTCAAACTGGCTATAATCGGGATATAGACCAGTGATGGGGTTTGCTGATGCGATGAGATGCTGGCGGGCTGCTGTTGCAGCCTTTTCCCAGAACGGACGGTTGGCGGTCGCCGTGCGTGCCCATTTGTCAATGAAAGCGGGAAGCTGGTAGGAGGGGTCGGTAAAACCATGCCCCGTCCGAGTGGGAACAAAAGTAACCAACCTGCTGTCGCTGTCAAAAAGATTGTAAACTCCACTCTCTATGCCATTCTTATTCATTACTTTTGCCAATATTTTGTTGGCTTCGTCACTGTAATGGGGTTCGTCCCAACGTTCAGAAGCAAGGAATAAGGCAGTGACAAAATACAACTCACCGTCCGAAGCATTGCTCCCTCCAATCTTGGTGCCGTCTGACTTGCACTGCCAACAGAAATAGCCATTCCATGCGGAATCGGATGAAAAGGCCATGTATCGTTTCGCCCACTTCCAAAGTTTATCGAACTGTTCACGGTGATCCAACTGTACGCAAATCATCATGCCATACGACATTCCTTCGGTGCGCACGTCATTGTTTCCTGTATCCAAGATAAAGGCTGTGTCATCCGGGCCTTCATAGTAGACCGATTTTTCATCGCCTGCTTCATAGCAGCTTAAATCTGCCGGGGTGAAGAAATGTTCCCATATTTTCTCAATCCGTTCGTTAACTTCCTTCTCGCTCTTTCCCAATAATGAGACAAACAGGTTTTCGGCATGTGTTCCCAACGACATCGTAATAAAAAGCAACGCTGCCAAGACGATTTTCCACTTCATCATAAAAATTACTTGTTAATTTTACACCGCATTAAGGTCGCCATAAAATTGTGGATTGCTCCGAACGATGTAAATTTAAGAATCAAAATTCTTTTCCTATATTGTAAATCTTTTGAAGATGCTTTGTATGTGAAATCACGCCTTTCTCGCTGACGTTATTCACAAAATAGTGAGCACTGTTTTTCCATCCTCTGTCTTGCGAAATGAGTTCAAAAGAACGCACTATGCCGTCAAATACGTGAGGATCATCCAGTTCACCGCATGAGATAAGCATACATTCCTTGATAGGCACATCCTTCTTGCCTATGATAAAGGAATAGAACTTGTCTATGACAGCTTTTATCTGAGAAGGGAATGTGTACCAATACAAAGGGGTGCAGAATACAATTGCATCACTTTCTGCCATTAAGGAAGCCAACTCATTGAAGTCATCGTCAAAAATACAGGCTTTGTTATCCTTGCTGAAACATTGGTCACAAGCCCGGCAACCTTGAATATGTTTATGTGCAGCCTCAAACCGCATCACTCGGTTTCCAACTTCTGACGCACCACGTGCAAAGGCTTCAGCCATGAGGTCGCTGTTACCGTCTCTACGTGGACTGCCGGTTAAAATCAATATGCGTTTACTCATTTTTAATTATCTATTTTGGGTAAGTTATTCTCCCATGCGGAAGTCTCCCACATTGTCATGGCTTAATGTCACGTCTTCGATACGGCTTGTGCATCCGCCACGTTGCGGACACTGGCTGCTAATGCCGAGATAGATACTATCGGGGTAGTAGTTGCGGTACAGACGCACCATGTGCCACTCTTTTTTGTCCAATGAATAATAGCTGGCTATAGTCCGAGTGTCGGAAGATATTTTCATATAGACCGACTTTGCGTCTATCTTATCATGGTTATTGTCATCCGATGTGCCTTGTGTCCGTACCGATACAATGCGGTGGTTGCCATATTCGTCCTGTTCAAAAGCAAGTTTCTGCCAAAGTGTATCGTTGACATACACAAAGAGGTCGGCGGCATTGTAAAGCCCCTCGGCTGTGAATTCCGGGGTGACCTTGGCTGTCAGGGTAAATGGCTTGGTATTGTCTGTCGGAATCAACAACACGGGAAGCGTGTTGTTTGACAGCTTGCCCTCGTTAGGGTCGCAGAAGAAATCAAGTCCTTCCCTGCAACGGAACTCCAGCGCCCCATCGGCCAACAAGCTAACACATGTGTCCGCGCCATTGATGGAGCGGGTAAAAGTAACATCACCCACCTTTATTTCACATTCTGCCATCTGGCTACTTGTTGAGGTTGCGTTATCTGTCAAATTTGCCTCCTCCAATTTGGGCGAGTTCTTTTGCTGACAAGCAACTAATGTAATACACCCTATAAGGAATGCGCTGAATAAAACAGTCTTTTTCATCTTATTATTTCATTTATTATTTATAACTTTGTCGGCAAAGTTAGGTAAAAAGGTAAAAACCTACAATGGTTAAAAATAACCAATTAAGGGCATGATAGAGCAAGAGAATGAACTGAAATCGCTGTTGACCGAACAACCGTTTGAAGGCATTGAGAATACAGACCTGTTACTTGCCCAGACAAGGGCACGTGCGAAAGGTTTTGCCCTTGCCACCGAAGGTATAGCTGTAGTGTCTGATTTCAAAAACAACGAATGCCACATTTACGCTGGCAGATTCGGACAAACTACAATGAATCTCCCTCAATATACGATTGACCATAATACGGCCTTTGAGAACAGCATATTCAGCCAAACCGATGAAAACGAACTTATTGAACGTCATATACTCGAACTTCGTTTCTTCAACTTCATAAAAGAACTGCCTGTCAAAGAAAAAGCCTGTTTCTCGGCTTCATGTATTCTAAGTTTTTACAAAAAAGAAAGTAACGAGAGGGTGAAAATGTTGCATACAACGAGATATTTTGGTTATAGCTCCGATGGGAGCGTCCTGCTCGGTTTGTGTACATACATTCCATATCCCGTCTCTTATGACCGACAAGACGGAATCATCTTTAATGTACTGACAGGAGAGGTGGTCGGGCGAGAAAAATATGAAGCAAGTGACCGGAAAATTCTTAGCCAACGGCAACTTGAAGTTCTGTCGTTAATAGCCAAGGGAGTGTCAAGCAAGCAGATTGCCGATAATCTCAATATATCGGTTCATACCGTAAATCGTCATCGGCAGGATATTTTGGCTGCATTGAAAGTCGCAAATACCGCATCGGCCGTGGAAATCGCGTTAAGAATGAATATTATTTAATTCCTATAATGCCTTGATTATCGTTGAACACCTTTCATCCTTTTGTAAATTTTACAGTCATAAGCACCATTAGCAACATCGCCAACCTCTTTGAGTGTGTGGCGATGCTTTATTTCGTCAAATGGTTTTCGGCTTTCCGCATAATCACAGAGCCATGCGCCGACCGCTTTCCGCTGTTCGGCAGTATCGCCATACTCCTGCATCACGCTTTTTATGTTAGCAGCTTCGGACGGGGTAAAGAAAGACTTGTGCCGCTCTGTCCCGAAATGGATAATTGCATCTATGGCTCGCCTAAATACTTCGCTTGCCTTATAAAGCAAGTCCGCCAATGTGTTTAGGACATATCGGCTCGCTTTCAATGCGCTTTGCAGCAAACGTATGGTCTTATCTTTCTCCTTTGTGGCGGTAAGGATGGCTTGGCTTATGCGGCGTTGTTCGCCATCTTCCTGCTCTTGAAGAAGTTTTACCACCTTGTCCCGTTAAATGGTAAGAGAGCGGCTTAGCACCAGTGCCCTGTCACGCTGGGCTTCGGCTTCCTGCTTCTTGACGACCAAGGCTCTTGTCAGTTCATCAACCTTGTTCTTTACGACAATGGGAAGATACTGCTTTATCCTCTCGTTCTCGGCACTGAGCGTTTCATTCTCTTTTTCGATAGCCGCATACTTGCCTTTGCCGAAGAAGTTGGCAAACTATGCTTCTCCAGAAATTCATCAAACAATTCAGCAAATGTCGGTGGATTCTCTGCTGCAAGTTCTTCTTCCGTCTTGTATTTCTCGGGATGATGGAATTTGTCTATTATTTCTCCAAGCCATTCACTGTCTGCGTCTTCACGATATTCTTTTTCAATCATACGGGTCAACGCTTGCACTTTATGGTTTAAGTCCATCTTCTCTTCTTCGCTTACCAAGGCGACACGGTCTTTATATCCCTGTCGTTCCGCACTCCAGTGGTTGGGACAAATGAATAATTCACTTGCTGCCTTGATGTCTTTCTTTCCGTCACGCAGGCGAAAATAGATGGTGGCTTTAGAATCCAAATCGTTCTTCTTTGCCGTTTTTCGGATGAATGCAGTCACTTTCATAAGCTTCAGATGTATTTCTGGGTTGAACACTGCAATGATAGCGAATTGTTCCCAGATTGTTCCCAATCATCCTGAATTTATTTCAATACAATTAACTTGAATTATTTTTATATAGCTAAGTAAGTGATCTAAAATATTTTTATATTCAGCATAAATTATTAATATTGTCTCATGATATTTTAGAAATTGAATCATGAAACATATAAAAGTGCTTGAATTGAGTGAGGCTGATCGCCTCAAACTTGAGAAAGGGTATCA
>CASFRN010000017.1 GCA_949296855.1 uncultured Bacteroides sp.
AAAAAGAGGGTGTATCAAAATAGAAATAAGCTTTCATTTTGTCATCCTGAACGGAGTGAAGGATCTCGAATACACAAGCTGATGCACACGAGATTCTTCGCTATGCTCAGAATGACATTACTTTTTGATAGGCAATTTTCATTTTGAGACATCCTCCTTTTTCTTTAAATTTACCCGAGATTTTCTTGCATCATCTTTTGGAATTCATCATCACTAAATTCCGTATTTTTCTTAGTTGTATCTTCGGGCATATTCGTAGTCATAGCAAAGTTTTTATTATCAGCATCCATCTCCTCTTGTGTCTTGTTCATAAGAACAGTTTGCATTTGAGTCCAAGTTTCACTTTGCGGTTCAATCTTTTTAATGAAGAAACATTTATTCAGATTATCGATAGAAATCTTAGCAGCACCAGCTTGTTCCAATGAACTCCAATCAATCGTACTCAGATCTTCTATAGCCCCTTCTTTGGCTTGTTTCCATTGCCCCCACTGATACTTGCGCTGTTGCACGATTTCCTTGATTTCCTTCATGCCAATTCCTATGATATTCGGACCAGCCTTTACATATTTTGCAAAAGAGATGGCACCCAATCCTAAATTAGGCAAAGCCAAAGTAGCCGAAGCGGTCTGAAGCCCGATTTGCGTGCTTTCGAGCACGATACTCACTCCCGACATAATCGATTGAGCCAATTGCCAGTTTGCCACCCCTTTCGAGAAGAGTTGTCCTTCTTTATTCTCCAAATGCACTGCCAAATAAATTGTGGTATCGGTACCATTAATAAAACGCAAAGTATCTTCCTTATAATCGAACTGGTCGATTTGCTCACGATAGTTCTGGATTTTCGTCCACAAGGTGTCGCAAGAAAGCAGGTACTGGTCTACCGTTTCGTTGCCCGACAACTTGCCATCCCACTTCCATTCATACTTTTTCTTTTCTTTCTTTTTTGCCTGTACGCTGTCCGGCACCAAGAAACTGCATCCCAACAAGACGATAAACATCGTCCAAATCACATTTTTTGTTTTCATACGTCTTTTTATATTATAGGTTAAAAATCAAAGTGCATTTATTCTTCTCCCAACACCACATTCAGCGTGCGTGTGGTTTCGTCTATTGGTATCACTTTCTTGTCGCGATAAAAATACAGATAGCGCACCGGATGGTCGTGCTCGATTATCAGTTTAAAGTTTCCTTTCGCATCCGTTCTTCCTATACACCTGTAATCGTTACGCACCTTTTTCGCTCTGGGCACATCCATCGAAAAGACCTCATAGATATGCACTCCCGCAATGCTCCCGATAAACCCGTCGGCAAGTGTCACCTTGCCGGTAATTACCTGATTATTGTGAGTAACCTCCTTTTGGCCGGTGTTCTTAAACTCATTAATGATAAACTCTATCAGCTTCCCGGCTTTTTCCTTATAGCTTACCCGTTCAGGAAACATCTGTGATAATTTATCATAAAGTCCCCGCGCTCCGTTGTAATAATAATAAGCACTATCCTGATTTGAAGTTTCAAACTGAGCACCTCGCTTTTCGGCAACAGAAGCATAATAATCTAATTTACGGGCCAACAACATCCGGTTTTGTTTAGCACGGATAGCTTCTTTTTGCTCAAGCGGGCAATCTACCTTGTCCATCGCCTCCTGATACATATTGGCAGCAGCCTCAAAGTCGTATTTGGCTTCCAAGGCTTCGGCTTGCCTCAAGGCTTCCTGAAAAGTCAGGTCTTTCTGCACCGTCTGCGTCTTTGTCACTTGGCGTAAGATGCGGAACTGGTAACTGCTCTTGTTGTCCAAGCGGTTCCCTTCCGCCAAAGCGAACGAAAGCGATTCGCCTTTCCGGGTACTTACCGAAAGGCGGGGACGCTTGAACGATTCGGATGCAGCCTCGGGAGCGGCTACATTGAAATCGGCTATCACGGCATCGCCTTCGATGCGTACCGACGTGATATAAGAAGGTAATGAAGCCACCGCTTGCCCGTCTTTCACCAATGTCACCTCATTGAACCGGATGGTCAGTTCGTCTAACACATCGGAGATGAAACGCAAGCGGGCTGCATTGGAAGCCGCATAAACCGACTTGCCTTCGTCTACACAAATCAATTCTACCGGAATTTCAAAACGCCCCGTGTACGACTTTCCCATCTTCAGGCTCAGGCTGCAATCCTTCGAACCGTAATCATTGGAAACGGTCAATGTCTCTACGTGCGTGCCTCCCATATCAAGGTCGGGATGCAAAGAGAATGTTACCACATAATGATAATCACTCCCCACTTTGCGCCGTTCGCCTTTCGCATACTCCGTCGAACCGCTTAGCAAATCCCCATAAAGGCTTCCTTTCAACGTAAGGTCGGCATTCGGGCTGACAATGGTCAGTACAGCCTTTCCTGCCGGAGCCGAGGAACGGGCATCTTCTGCCGGAGCTTCGAACTTCACGATGTCTTCCTGCGCACGGAGTACAGCTGTACTCCCCAGCAAGAAGACGAAAACCATAATCAAGTTTTTCATCATATTCAAACGCATTATAAATCCAATTTAAACGAACCGATGTTCGGCATCTTCTCTACCGGCACCTCTTGTGTCTTCGCTTTGTCGTAATACTTAGGTGTCCATGCACGCACGTGAATCATCACATTGTCCTTGTCGCGGAAATCCCACAGCATGAACACATAGCCGTCGTCGCTATATCCGCTGCTATTGGAATAAAGCTGGTGCACGGTCACTCCGTAGAAATCGGAAAGCGTGGGGTGCTTCACCACCTTAATTTCATCGAACTTCACCCGAATGTAGGAATTGGAAGCGAAGCTCCGTTTCAAAGCCGCCAAGTATTCCTGCTTCGTCTTGCTGGTAAAGATGACGTCGTTGACAGGCGTAAACGAAGTGCCGTCGGTCTTTTTCGAGCGGATGACCGTACCGGTGATAATCAGCGCGTCGTCGCTGAATATCTGATTCATGAACGCCAGGTCTTTCTCTTCGTACGCCGTGCGGAAGTGTTCCACATAGCTCAATATCTCTTCCCGGCGGCGTGTATCGGTCACATTCGTACCACGCGAAATGACAGACAAATAACTATTCGTAGCCAAAGCTACATTGAAACGTGTAATCTGCCCCGACTCGCTTAAATTAACCACTCCTTCCTGAAACTCGTCGTCCTGTGTGGTAGCACTGCCCGTAGGCCTCATCATCAAAGGGATCTGACGTATCTGATAACCGCTCAGCCCTTTGCGCAAACAATTCTGCACCACTTCGGCATCATCGCAATAGAAATGCACGTTCTCCCACATACTCGTCAGCCCGGCACGCGCGTCGTCGGTCATGTAAAGCGAAACCAAGTTCAACGCCCTGTTTTCAATGTAAGCGTTATTTATTTCGGTCAGCAATGCGCTTAACGAACGTTCAATCGCTGTTTTAGCCGTGCCGCTCGCACCATCACGGATGGTCAGCTGTACCGATAAATCCACCTGCGCCTTCACTCCCAAGAAGCAAAAGCAAGACAGCCACCCTATAATCAAAATCTTTCTCATCGTATGTATCTGTTTTTTATTATTTCAATGTAAACCAATAAGCCGCGCAACCGTCAAAGTCATTCAGCGTCATGCTTTCCCGACTCTTCACATTGGTCAGCGCATCCCCTTTCTTCTGCACCACGGCACGGACAGTCCCTTGCCTATCGTAAAACAAGAGATAGACATCCTGCACCGGCACATCAGGCCTGTATTCGCCATATTCAATCGCTCCTTTCGCCTTCAGGTCGGCAAAGACTCCTTTCATTTCCACCATGGTAGCGGTGCCCGCAATGCGTTCCAAGCCACTCTCTGCCGGCTGCGCCTGCACTACTTGAAGCGGCTCCACCTGACTTGCATTCGTATGCATCGGTTCCGTTATCTCGGAGAGGGGCTGCAAGTCGGCTCCTTGCTCGTTTTCGTTCAATACAATCTGGCCGTCTCCTTTAATCAGCACGATATCCTTTTTCTTCACATACACAAAAGCACGTACTTGCGTGCCCCGCTTCATGTCGAGCGTCTCTTTGCAAGAACTGATGTCCTGCAACACCACCTGTTGCACTTCCTCGCTCTTACGTTTCGACTGCAACCAGTTATTAATCTCAAACACAAGCAATTGGTTTGCCATCTCCATCGCCTCCGCCTCGGTAGGCATGGTAGCTTCGGCAGAAACGTATGCTTGCGATTTCTTTATCTTATTGATTTGCTTTTTTATTTCCGCCCTATCCTCCTGCGCCAATGCCGGCAAAGAGAAACAAGCCAACAAGAGATAAAACAGTAACTTCTTCATGATTATCATTTTTTTAGTTAGATTTGTCATATTCTTGAAACAACGTCGTGATGTTGTGCGTGGGGATAAAGATATTCACATCGCCTTGCACCGTAGCTTCGGGATCGGTAAATACCGTGTAAGGCACCTCGACACTCATCACATGGTCGTAACTCAACACTTCATTCACAATGAAGACACTTGCCTTCATCGCCGTAGGCTCTAAAGCCTCTATCCCCCAATAAAAGGTGCATCCCTGGCTGCGGCAATAGGCTATCCAGTCTTTCATCTTCAGCGTCACTTCGTTCTTCTTGAAACCATATTGCCGGATAACCAGATGTAAATCCACGTCTGCCGGAGTGTCTTCGCACACCAGCAAGTTACCTATGCTCTCGTTCAGATGTTCCTCGGAAAACACGGGAACGAACGAGCCGCCTTTCCGCTTTTCCAAATAGATGTCCGAACGGATGCTTTCCAGATGATAGGCATTGCCTTTCAGCACGTAATACCCTTTGGCAGGCAAAGCCGTCAATCCGGATTCGGGATACGGAACGTCAAGTCGGGGTTGATAGCGGAAGCCTTGCACTCCCTCTAAAAGCTCTTTTTCCAATGCCGGAAGCGCTTTTCCCGTCAGCAACTGGCAAGACGAAGGGAACTTCGCTTCTAAAATAGGGAAAGCACCTTTCCGGATACGCACTCCATACAAGCCTTTCGCACGCAAGAAGGTTATGGAGGTATGCTCGTCTATCAGGTGAACACGGTCGAAACCTCCTTGCTCCACCTCCACTCCATCGTATGCCAAACGCTTCCTTAACTCCGTCCCTTTCAATGATTTCAGTGTGTCGGCATAATTCTTCAAAAAGTCATACACCACCGCAACATAAGGTTCCGCCTGCGCCAAAGAATCGACCTGAGTTTGCAGGCAAGGATGCCGCAAGCCAGTCTGTACCTGCCCGCTTCCCGACAACGAGAAAAGCAGCAAGCACAGACCGGTGAAATACTTCAAAGGAAACATAGGCTTTCCGATTAACCGCCAATCATCAATTGTTCTTGATTGCCATCGCTCTTATGCCATGTCCCATTAATCAAATGCCCGTTCTCGAAGTTACCTGTCACACGGTCACCCGGTTGGGCCACACGTCCATGCACATCACGCGATTCTATCTGATGCGCTTTCTTGTAAACGATGGTACCGTTCGGGTCGTGAGGCTTGCCGTCTTTCACCTTGCCTGTATAAGTCCCGTAGCCTAAATCGATGACCACACGGGCTTCCGGGTCAGGCGGAGTCTGCACCTCTACCTCTGTTTCTCCCGGTTCTTCGGGAATTACCTCGACCGTTGTATCTTCGGGCACTTCTCCGGGAGTTGTCTGGATAAGCGTATCGACCGTTACCGTATCCACACCGCCTCCAGGCGGAGGAGGCGTGGGCTTATCGCTCAAGCGTGAAATCAGCACAGCCACTCCTATTCCCAATACGGCTACCGCACCCGCTATACACACATACTTCACCCACGGTATAGATTTCACTTCCACCAACATCTTTTTCCCACATACCGGACAAACCAATTCTTCGCCTACAGGTATCTCGAACACTTTCTTCTCATTGGCGTTCTTACATCCGCCAATGTTCATACATTTATACTTTTTCGTCAATGCCATAATGATTCTGTTTTTTAATGTTGATTATATTTCGGGCTTATACTCTTGAATCTTCTTGATTGCCGCCTCAGTCCAACGAATGAAATCGGTGTAGCGGGCACGTGCGGGAGCTTCTTTCTTGATAACAGCCCCTATGTAAGCCATAACCTTGTCATTCAGCTCTTTCTTCAATTTGGCAACCTGACTGGCTACCGTAGCTTCAATACCTTGGAACAAGTCGGCCATTTCTTCTTGATACATTTTAATGACAGCCGTGCGTTTGTCGTGTACCAACCGGTCATCGTAAGGCATATCGGTAAACAATTTATGTCCCCATGAAACGACTTCCAGATTGCCGAAGAAATCTTTAGAAGCCAATCCGTATTCCTCCGTATTCTCCGCATCCAGCATGATTTTACCTAAAGCATAAAGCAAAATCAGATAAGGGACAAACACGTCGCGTTCCTCTGCCGGACTCATGGGCGGCAAAGCAAACAAATCCTTGTAATCGCCATCGCGTCCTTCACTCAGCAACACAATCTTGTTTTTCGAATCGAGCGAAATCAACCGGTTGTATTCGGCTTTCAAGCTCTTCAACGAAGAAATGGCACGCATCGGATACCCGTTCACCATCGACACAATAGAGATTTCATTGGAATACGTGCCATCCATGCTCACACTGACCGAAGCCCCTGTACCGCCCGGAATAGCACTTTCCAATTTAAGTTTCAAGTCATTAGCGAATTCCACCAAAACCGGATCTTCCGCCTTCGGCAGACTGACAAGCAAACGCTTCATCAGGATATTCTGTCCTACAATCGGCGGAACCGTATTGGCGACATGAAGCTGTATTTCGTTCATGTCCAGTTCCGTAAAGATGCCGCTCGCCAATACCAATTGTCTGGCGAACTGAGTCAAAGCCTCTTCTCTCTGACCATATTTCTGCTGCAGACGTTCCAAGATAGGGACACCCAATACCTTATCTTTTCCTTCTACGCACAGCGCATTGTGATAAGACATCACCCGGCTGAACACCCCGTCTAACAACAAACGGGATAGCAATTGGAAGCTGAAGCGGTTCGAGTTCGCGAAACGCCCCTCGCACTGCAAGGTTTCTATAATGGAAGTGCGCAGACTTTCATTGATGGCTTCCATCTTATCACGGTCGACACGCAACTTCTGCTCCAGCGATGACAGTTTTGTACGACTGTAAAACTCGATAATGGGCAATGTCATATTTTCCAAACCATCACGTTCACCTTCTGTATCAGAAGTTGTATATATGTCGCTCAGATTCACCATCCGTTCCTTGGAAAGCTGAACCAACGTATCCACCTGCCTCTCGAAGCCCACGACACGTTCTGCCAAATCCGAAAGTTTATGAACCAGTTCGTTTGCCAAAGGTTGTGCGAACAGACGGATGGCAGCAATCTCCGTCTTGCGGACATAGAGTTGCTTGCACATCAACATCACTCTTTCGAAACGGTTCTTGAAGATAAATGGACGCTTGATGGCAGACGCGTCAAGGTATTCAGCGATAGATGCATCGATGTATTGTTGGCGTTCCCTACATTCACTCTCCAGTCCGGGCACCACATTTTCCACATAATCGGACGCACGCTTACGTGTCTCGGATGTCAACAATTCCAATACCTGGATAATCTGACTCAATGACAATTTGCCGTCTTTCCACGTTTTGAACAATTCGGTTTCCACTTGCGCGGCGATAACCCGCGAATAAGACTCAGCGATGGAGCGGGCACGTTCGTTGTAGAAATTCTCCACGCCTTTTCCACGGAAGCCCTGTTCATAACCGCCACGGCAAAGCTCCACCAGCCTGTTAAACGAATGGTCTGCGCCTCTAGCCACTTCTCCCCAAGCGTCTACACATGGATTCCAATAGGTAGAGAAGTCACCTTCCGCCCAATTGTCTGTACGGTCGCTGTCGAGCACGTATTTCTTCAGCCGCAAATGGTCTTCCGACAACAACCAGCCAGCCAAACGGCCTTCCTTATTAACATAGTTAATCGGGGCGAACGAAGGGTCGGGCTCGTCACGGTAACCGGACGCGTTACTCCAATTATTATATTTCATCTGCAACAGGGAACACAATCCTAACGTATAAACGATATGTTCCTGCATGGCCGTTTCAGGCACAATCACCCGCTTGATGCCAAACGAACCGATGGCACGTGTACGCACCGGCAGCGGAGACCCCAAATCGGGATCGGCTGTCTCATCGTATTCATCCCGATAAGCGGTAATATTCTCAAAGGTATAAAAACGATTGAACTGCTCACTCTGGTCGTTTTTAGGAAGGAACACCTTGGCATATACAAAATCGGCTACCAAGCGTGCCAAGTCAAGCGGATTGGTCACCTCATGCCCGTAATCGTTCTTATTGCTATACAAGATGAGTCCATTGGCTACCTTCACTTCTTGCGGGATACGCCCTAAACGCAAATTATCCGGTGTCGGGTTATCGTAACTTAAATACAAACGGGCAAAATCTACCGAAGAAGACACATCGTAACAAGGTGTAGACGTGCGGTTACCCCACTCGGCATTATAATGTGAAGTGAAAAGACTATTCAGTTCCAACAATGCCCCGTAACCGTTCGCTTTGTACCGTCCGGTATTCCACGTAGGCGGAGGCGTGTTTTCCGGCAACTGACAGAAAACCGTGATGTGATACTGCTTGTCTTCCTCATAGTTATGTTCGAAAAGCCATTTACGTGTCTGAGCGACAGCATCGATGACAGAACCAGAACCTGTACCTCCAGCCAATCCCGCAAAGATATGGAAGTTTATGACAGCCCCTACCTCTTTGCCGTTCACCTCTTTCACCGCACTTGCCAGTTTAAACAAATAAGCGTCAATATTAGAAGCGAATAAGATACGTCCTGCACGACGTTTTTGGTCAGCGGCAGCCCCTACCGGACATACGGCAGTTTGAGTCTCAGCCACATTTCCAAGCAATCCCAACACCCGCTTATTCCCTTGAGGCTGTGCAAAGATAGCGTCTATGTTGCTATGCGTTTTGATGTCTACAAAATCATTCGGCTGAAAACAACAATTGCCATGAATCGTTTCGTAGCTGACATCATTGGGGTTCAACATTGAATTATCCGTATCCACATAAATGAAACTAATGGGTAAGCGAGCACGTTGCTGTCTATCAAACTCAGTCCACAGTCTTTGACGGAAAGCTTTCAATATCTTACCTCCCGTTCCTCCTAATCCGATTAAAATATCTGCCATAATTATATAATGTATAATATTAGTTCCAATTTATCCCATCAAATGCCCGTTGTCTTTTCTTCATCGTACACGTCAACAACCAAGAAAACAACAAGGCTATCACCAACATATATCCGATTCGCCATACGATATACCAATTAAGTTCATACTGTACGTAAGCATTCAAATAATCGGCAACCGCTGAAGAATCTTGTTGAATATTCCATTCATCCAAAGATATATCACGGATATAATCTGCTACATAAGGATATTGCCGCAACAGGTTTTCTTTCATCTCTGCCGCCGACACTCCTAATTGATACATCTCAGAAACATAGGTATCCACTGTATCATGCAGACCGTCTGTATAATCCTTTAAATAAAAAGCACCCACCATGCGCACAGACTGCCACGACAAGCACAAGAAACAAACTATATAAACTAATACAGAGAAAAAAGAATAACGGCGGCGAGAGGTCAAATTGACAATACCTATATGCATAAAAAACAAGAGTAAGGAAGCAAGTGCTATTCCCCACAACAAACAAGCGATTAGATGTCCGGCTATAGTTAACATAAAAATATTAACTGTGGTTTTAGGTTAAAAAAAGAATCGTATATACATTTATATTTATTATGCATAAATGACTTATTGCTTGCAAATGTATAAAATAATTCTATTAAAAGAAAAGTTAACAAAAAAATTTATAGCCCGTATACGTTAATATCTATTAATGTATAAGACTTACTTAAAAGTCTATACATACCTTGCCATAGGCTATGAAGCTTAAACGAAAAGCTCAGTCATTTTTTGTTTTTCTATGTATTCATGCCTCTGCACCGCATTGCAAAGTTATAAAAAACCGTTTCCCTCAACAAGGGAACGTTTTTTATAGGAAAGATATATGAAAAAGAAGCATAAAAAGGAGATTCAGCAAAAAATAAGGTGTGCCAAGCCTTAACCCGACACACCTTAATTATTATATATGATTCCAAACGATATTATTCAGCGCGCAACGTAAAGCGTTTGAATTCTGTCACAGCCAATTCGGGGTCTGCCGCCTTCAATGCATCGGCAACCGTCTTCTTCGGATCCATGATGCTTTCTTGCTTCAGCAGACAAACTTCTTTCAAGAATTTGCCCAAACGGCCTTTTGCGATATTTTCAATCATAGCTTGAGGCAAGTTGGCAGCTTTTTCTGCAGCTACTGTAGCCTTAATTTCTTTTGCCTTGGCTACATCTTCTGCTGTAAGCCAGCCCTTAGCCATATTGCTTTCCATGTGCTCTTCGCTATCTACGTGAGCAGGATTGATGCCGGCTTTCTTCAAAGCGGCGTCTACTGCCTTCTGTACTTGCTCAGCTTTGGTCTTTTCAACAGCCACGTTGATTTCTTCTTGCTTCACTGATTCAGGAACACCGTCTTCGTCGATAGCGATGGGGTTCATGGCAGCAATCTGCATACAGATTTCGTGAGCGATTTGTGCATCGCAAGCCTTGTTGAAAGCAACGATGGTGCAAAGCTGATTCTTGTTCATGTGGTTGTAAACAGCAGTGCAAGCACCTGAAACAAAGTTATAACCATCCAATTCTGTCTTTTCGCCAGTCACACCACTACGTTCTACTACAGCGTCAGCAACAGTGCCATTGCCCATAGGCAACGCTTTCACTTCCTCCAAAGTCTGGCATTTGTTAGCGATAGCAGCATCCAAGATAGCCTGGGTCAATGCTACGAAATCGGCATTCTTAGCAACAAAGTCGGTTTCGCACTTCAAGGCAATCATTGCAGCATAATCTCCAGTCGATTTAGCCAACACGCAACCTTCCGAGGTTTCACGGTCGGAACGCTTAGCAGCTACTGCCTGTCCTTTTTTACGGATAATTTCCATTGCTTTATCGAAATCGCCTTCAGATTCAGTTAAAGCGTTTTTACAGTCCATCATACCAGCTCCGGTCATCTTACGAAGCTTGGTGATATCAGCCATACTTACAGCCATAATAATCTTATTTAAATTAAAAATTGAAAATTAAAAGTTGAAAATCAAAAGACATATAAAACGAGAATTGAGAATTGAGAATTAAAGAAAAGGAGCGCTATACCGTCTACTCCTTTAATTTTCAATTCTCAATTTTCAGTTTTCCACTTATTATTAAGCTTCTTCGTCTTCCTTAGAAAGGAACGCGGCAGCCTTCGATGCATTGATTGCATCTTGTTCAGCCTTATCCATACGAGCCTTGGCAGCTTTTTTCTTCGGAGCTTTCTGAACGTTTTCGCCAGCAGCTTCCATATCTACCTTTTCAGCTTTTCTTTCTTCCAGCCCTTCAGCCATCGCTCCGCAGCAAGCATCGAGGATTACTTCAATAGACTTGGTAGCGTCATCGTTTGCCGGGATTACGAAATCTACATTGTCCGGATTAGAGTTGGTATCAACAATACCGAATACAGGAATACCCAAACGGTTAGCTTCGCGAACAGCGATATTTTCTTTCATTACGTCAACTACGAACAATGCAGACGGCAGACGGGTCAAATCGGCGATAGAGCCCAAGTTCTTTTCCAATTTAGCGCGCTGGCGGGAAATCTGCAGGATTTCTCTCTTTGAGAGGTTGGCGTATGTGCCGTCGTTAGTAAGCTTATCAATAGTAGCCATTTTCTTCACAGCCTTGCGGATAGTGGGGAAGTTGGTCAGCATACCGCCCGGCCAACGTTCGATAACGTAAGGCATATTTACAGAAGTCGCCTTTTCGGCAACAATCTGTTTTGCTTGTTTCTTAGTAGCAACGAACAGGACTTTCTTTCCTGATTTTGCGATTTGTTTCAAAGCTTCAGCAGCTTCGTCTACTTTTGCAACGGTCTTGTTTAAGTCGATGATATGGATTCCGTTGCGTTCCATAAAGATATAAGGAGCCATTGCAGGGTTCCACTTTCTTTTCAAGTGTCCGAAGTGGCAACCAGCCTCCAACAAGGTATCAAAATTTACTCTTGACATGATTTAATTGTTTATTCGTTTACTTTCTTTTTTGTTTAAATGAACCAACCGCCGGGTAGTCTCTCCACAAACCACTTGCAGGAAGAATCCTGACAGTTTAGATACTAAACGCTACTTAGTTGACGAGGTGTCAGTTGACGAGGCAACAAGGTCTGTAAACAACAAAAAGCCTTGTCCTCTTGTCCCCTATCCAACTTGTCCCCTCGTTAACGTTTACTGAACTGGAATCTGCGGCGTGCTTTCGGACGGCCCGGTTTCTTACGTTCAACCTCACGAGAATCGCGAGTCATAAAGCCTTCTGCACGCAACGTCTTTTTGTCTTCAGGATTGATTTTCACCAACGCGCGGGCGATAGCCAAACGCAAAGCCTGAGACTGTCCTGTAAATCCGCCTCCGTTCAGGTTAACTTTAATATCATATTTCTCAGCTACTTCCAGTTTGTTCAACGGTTGTTTTACCACATATTGCAGGAGAGGTGACGGGAAGTACTGGGTAAGGTCTCTCTTATTAATAGTAATCTTTCCTGTACCTTCGCTGACGAAGACACGCGCTACCGCGCTTTTACGTCTGCCTAATGCATTTATTACTTCCATGCTTGCTTATTTAAGTGAATTAATATCAATCAGTTTCGGCATCTGAGCTTCGTGTTTGTGCTCAGCTCCTTCATACACATACAGGTTGCCCAACAATTTAGCGCCCAAACGGTTTTTGGGGAGCATACCTTTTACCACGCGTCTCATCAGCTTGTCGTAGCCGTTGGGTTTCTGAACCAAACGGGCAGGAGTGATTTCGCGCTGGCCACCCGGATAACCAGTATAGCTCAGGTAAACCTTGTCAGTCCACTTATTGCCTGTAAATTTCACCTTACTTGCGTTAATGATAATCACATTATCGCCACAATCTACGTGAGGGGTAAAGTTCGGTTTGTGTTTACCTCTCAAAAGCTTCGCAACTTGCGAACCGAGACGGCCTACGACCTGGTCGGTTGCATCTACTATGACCCACTCTTTGTTCACAGTAGCCTTGTTTGCAGAAATGGTCTTGTAACTTAAAGTATCCACTCTTAAATCCTTTTTAAATTGTTAACTACTAAAAAACATCCTCCACGCATCTTTTCCTCCGGACAAAAGAAAAAGAAGGCATCAGATTTCAATTCATACTATTTGATAATAATCGGCTTGCAAAGGTACGGCTTTTCTCTGAACCCACAAAGATTTTAAATATTTTTTTCTTTGTAAGAGCCTGACCAAGGCGAAAATAGCATCCGTATAGCACACAGATGACACAGATTCGGCAGATTTTCACAGATTAATCTAAAAATAATATCTGTGGCTATCTGTCTGAATCTGTGTCATCCGTGTACTATAGAAACGGCAACTTACGCCGAAACATCACATCACTTGCCCTTCTTTCCCCAATACGTTTTGCAGTTAGCACCATAACCGGCATAGACAATGGTATGCGTACGGGGAGATGCCTCCCAGTCGGTTTCACGCTGCACGTAGACGGTCACACCATTATCGAACGTAAGGGTGCGGTTGCTACTGTCGTACGTCCAGGTAGCTCCCTTCCACGGCCCTTCGCTCACCGTATGGTCGGCTGCGAGTGTCAGTCGGGTAGAATTCTTCTGCTGTCCGTATTGGTAAGAAAGGTCAATGTGTTCCCAGTTTCCTACCAATTCGTTTTCCGCTATCTCCACTTGCGGCACGGCACCGTAACGTTCGGGCATGACTACAGGCCAGCCGTCTTCCGTCCAACGCATGCAGCGCACTTGCCCCATCATAATGGCATTGGAAGCATTGATGCCCGCTACGTTTTCGGGGAATCTGCCTTGCGAAGCGAAATACCAGTTGCCTTCACCGTCATCGAATACGCAGCAATGCGAGATACCTACCCAACCGTTGCCATCGTTGAACTTATACGGATGGGTCACTACCGGAAGGGCATCACCTCCATTGGTCGTCACATCCGTGCCGTCCATGCCGACATATGGACCCGCAATGTTCGTAGAACGTACCACACGGGTATTATACGGAACAGCCAACGCATCGTATGCCAAGAAAAGGTAATAATAGCCGTCACGGTAAATCAGTTCCGGTCCTTCCGAAGCTTGCCAGCGGCTGGTCATCAAGCGGGTAGCTATCAATGAACCGTATGCGGCGATGTCTTCGTTTGTTCCCCAAGGATTAGGCAATTCAGCTTTTACCTTACCGGTTTCCGGATCCAGTTCCACCAAAGCGATGCCGCTGTGCCAAGAACCGTATGCCATGTAGTGACGGCCGTCGTTGTCGATGATGTAGCTGGGGTCGATAGCATTCCATTTATAATAGCAACTTTCCCATGCGTTTGCAGGTACATTGAAGTTCAATCCCCTGTCGGAAGCGTTCGTGATGACATAGCCTTTGTCTTCCCAACCGTCGTTGTTGGCAGGGTTGGTGTTTTCCATCATGCCGATGAACGCACGCTCGCTCCATGTGCCGTCACCGCTCAATGTGCCGGGGCAGACAATGGAGTAATACATACGGTAAAGTCCGTTCCGCACTTTCCGTACGCAAGGTGCCCAATAACCAAAGTCCGCCTTGCTGGCTGTGGTAGGTTGCAATCCCATTCCTGCACGGATTTCGTTCAATTTCGGGATGACCCACTCGGGCAAGTCTTTCATCGTGCCGCCCAAGTATTCCCAGTCTACCAAGTTCTTCGAGCGTCTGCCGTGGAAATGTCCGCCTGCGGTATGCGCGTTGCCATACGAAGCGTCCGTCTGGTACATATAATAATAGCCGTCTTCAGCCAATACGACGGTAGGGTCGTGGACGTTGCTCAGGTTCCACTGCCCGCGGTTCGCCCAGTCGGCAATGCTCGTATAATTATCGGGATAGGCAGGAGCCACGTAGTTCTGGAGTTGCTCATCGAGGCTTTGGCTTTCTGTGGTTGCCTCCAGCGTTTCCGAGTAAGAGTAACGGCTGTTGCTATAAACATAAGCACGGATATAATAAGTGGTATTCCCCATCAAGCCGGAAATGGTAGCCGTAAAGTTTTCATCGGCATCCACCACATTGTCTTGGATAGTAGGCTCTGAGGCATTGGCACTGTAGCAGAAGCCTCTTCGGGCAACAGTTTCCGCATTGCCGGATACCGATGAAGTGACCGTCAGCGAAGTACCTGTCTTTGCCGTCACTTCAGGAGTCGCGATAACGACATCTCCATTGGGATTGTATTCGGCTTCGTTATCGTCCGAACAAGCCGGAAAAGCCAAAAACACCAATAAAGACATCCAAAGAAATGATAACTTTTTCATGCACGTTAAGTTTTAAAAAAACGAGAGAGTGTGCCGGAAACGAATCAGAATACGGAGGCGCAGAGACACGGAGTTTTATATTCCGTTGATACCAACAACGTTTCTCTCCGTGCCTGCATGCCTCTTCGTATTCAGTTTCTCAATTACGACACACTCTCATGAGAATCAAAAAAACAGAAAAATCATTCACCGAAAACCAGGTGGCTGCCGTCTACCGTCAACGCAAAGTTCAGGTCGGCGGGATCCACTGTATTGATACCCAAGTAATATTGGATAGAAGTAGAGCCATCCGTTCCGTTCATGACAGCTTGTACATCAGCCGTACCGTTGCCGCAGTTAGTCACGTAAACCGTAACTTCCGCACCGTTCATGGTAGCAAGCCAAGCAGCCCAATCCGCTTGACCACCGCTGAGACGGAGGCTTGCATTACCATCGTATCCGGCACCCCAACCGTAGTTGTCAGCACGGACAACTCCATATTCTACAGTTGTATCAGTATTACGAAGAACTACCACATAGTTGTTCCAATTGCCCGCCAAACTACTATAATTAGTAAACGTAATAGACTTGGTTTCACCTGCAGGTACCTTGAAGTCATCCGAGAACGCACCCCAAAAAGCGGTTGAGTTATCTTCTGCCCCTACAATCGTTGCAGTATTAAACACTTCTGAAACAGCAGACATTGCAACGTTTACTTCAACGGTTGCAGTCACACCTTCTTCAGCCGTAATGGTAACGGTATGTTTACCTACCTGAGCCGGGACAGCCGAGAACGTCAATCGGGCGTTGTCGATAGTCCTTACATCTCCGTTAGCGTAAGTAGCGGAAACCTCCATACCCGTCGGGTCGAACGCCAACGTACGGTCGGTCATTCCTTCCGTTGCAGCCGAAGTGTAATAATAATAGGTAGTGCGCGAAGGCTGTACAGCCACAGCTATCGATTCAACCTTTTCTACCACTTCAAATGTTGCGCTCGCCATTACTGGCTGGTCACAGTTCTCGCCCTTGAAGGTTTTATTATAGACAGCTATCAAGGTCTTTTCGCCCGCAGTGTCCATATCAGGAATAGCTTGGAAGGTCAGGTCGGCAGCCGTCACATTCGCTGTAACACCTTCTTCAAAGGTAACGACAGCAGTCACACCGACCATCGCCGAATCAAGCGGAGTACCTATATTAACAATTTCAGGCACTCCTTGCAATACCATGGATACCGGATTTTTGTCTTCAGCAGAAGTACATCCGCCGATAGGCTCGATGTTGGTTTCTTGAAAATCGATATACGAACCTTCAGGCACTAAATAACAACGGATGTTTGTATTGCTTGCGTCTGCGTTCAAATTAACAAGGGCACTCGGTTGTTTATAAGTCTTGGTAACCGTTCCGTTAGTCATTGTGATATTGAATGCCTCCGGGTCAGTTCTATCGACTGTAAGAGTCACCTTTCCTCCTAACTGATCGATGCCTTCATCTGTATCGGTATTAAAAGTCAAGGAGCTTTGAACATAAGAGCGGTCGATATAATCGCCCCATTCCGAGTTTCCTGAAGGCTGGTTATCGTAACGGATGGCTCCATACTCTGCATATCCGGTACCATCACGGTCGGCATCATTACAGATTATCAATGCAAAGTTCTTATATGTATTCGGAGCATCCGGATTGATGTGAAGATTGAACACAGCGTTCCATTTCTCACCGTCGGGGATTACGTAATATTTAGAGAAAACAGTCCACCAGCCAGTAGAATAATCCGTACTACCGATAGTGTACACATCTTCCATCATGCCCACTAGCTCTTCGTCTCCACCCTGATTCTGCGAATTGGCAATGGAGTCCACCTTCTCAGAAATCCAATCGGGCGAGTTCACTTCATAGAAGTGGTCGTCTTCGCAACCAGCCAGTGCCAGCAATCCCAAGGCAAAAGAGCCGCAAACGGTTGCTATTTTATTGAAATGTTTCATGGTCTTATAATATAAATAGGTGATTGGTTAAGGTCTTCCCCTCTCCCGCAGGAAACCCGCCGGGAGAGGAAGACCGTTTCTTTAATTTCTCTTTAATTGTCAATTACCAATTGTTCCTTGTCAATTGCTTAATTGTCCAAATCTACTACCGGACGTATCGTCCAACCGTTTTCACTAAAGTAAGAAGAGTTGTCCGTACTATTATTAGCGGAGTTTCCTACCAAGTTCGGGTTCTTGTTAGTCAATGTCTGCACGATAGGCAAGAACTCATGACCCGGCAGATAAGTGTCGTATGAACTCTTCAACTCAGCGTCAGAACCGATATTGCTGTAGCTTACCGGAGTCAACAGCTTGCTTCCATCGTTGGAACGACGGAAAGTGCCGTGTTCTTTCAACTGCTGCAAACGACCGTTATCGCAGAAGAATCCCCAACGAATCAAATCAAAACCACGACCAAACTCGCAACCGAATTCCTTCGGACGTTCTACGTTGGCAATCTGTTCAAAGAGTTCGTTGGCTGAACTGAAGTCAGATACTCGCAAGTCGGGCAAATTTACACGTCCACGCACTTCGTTAATCCAACCGATGGCTTTCGCAGTCGGTCCGTTCAGTTCGTTTTCGCACTCTGCCGCACGAAGCAATACATCGGAATAACGCATCAAGCGCATATTGATACCACAGTGCAGACCGGTAACCACCGTAGTGTACAGTCCGGCACGAAGGTTGGTGTTCTTAGCAATAGGAATACCGCCGTACGTATTATTAACCATAATGGTATCCGCGGCAGTAAGTTCGTGACCATAAGCTACATTGCCATACTCGTAGTCTGCCCAGTCGGCTTCGTAAGTACCCAGTGTCCAATAAAGGCGCGGGTCGAGTGTACCATCCACAGTACGTTCGCTCTTGAAGAGTCGGTACAACCACGGCGAAGCAGCCAAGTCTGCCCAACCTCCATATTCACCCGGAGCCAAGTTACTTTCAATGGCATGGCCTTGGGTAGCGTTCGGGCTGGTATTCACCGGTGTCCATTCGTCATCGGTACCCTGTGAACCGTAATCCAAGTATTGGATTTCGAACAAAGTTTCCTCATTGTTCTCGTATGCCGAACCTTCGCGGAAGTTATCACCGTAGTTGTCCATCAGACGGTAAGTACCATATTGTCCTCCGATGATGTCTTCCAGTACCACCAACGCTTCGCTGAACTTGTGGCGCATCATCAACGCACGGGCGTAATAGCCGGCAGCCGAACCGCAGGTAGCACGACCGCCTGCCCATTCACCACCTTCATCGCGCGAAGGCAACAAATCCATGGCTTCCGAGAAATCGGCTTCCACTTGGTCGAGCACTTCATCGTATGTGCTGTTGGCACCGTAAAGACCGTCCAATGAGGAATAAGTTTCATAACTTGTAATCAGCGGCGGATTCTGATAATAACCTGCCAAATTATAGTAAGACAAGCCGCGGATAAAGAGTGCCTGTCCTTTGATTTGCCGCATCCGTTCCGAAAGCTGGCTGTTGTCTTCGCCTACACGGGAAAGGATGAAGTTACATACATTAACGGTGTAATACCATTCACGCCACGGCCACCATGCGATATCGGCGGTAGCTTCTACGTTCAGGTCATCGAAAGGCAAGTACCAGACCTGCGAACAGTTCCACACTTCATCGCCACGGCACAAGTCGATACCATAACCTACACGGGCATAAGACCCCTCCATACGGGTATGGTTGTAAGCGGCAATGACACATTCCTCCAAATCATCGGCGGTAAAGCCGAAAGAGCTTGATGTCTGCTGGTTGGGATTCACTACATCCAGTTCATCCAAGCAGGAGGTCAGTGTGCCGGCTCCCAACAGAAAAGCAAGTGAATATTTCAATAGTTTCATACAATTCGTTTTTTAGCAGTTAAGATTAGAATGAGAAATGAAGACCGCACATAAAGGTACGTGCTGTCGGATAAGAACAGAAGTTGTAACCCGGAGTAAATGTTCCTCCCGCATAGTCTACGTTGTATCCTTTGTAACCGGTAAAGGTATGCAAGTTCTGTGCCGATACATACAGACGGACATTGTTGATGTATTTGCCGAACCATTTGTCGGGGAAGTTATAACCCAACTCTACGTTGGCAATCTTCCAGTAGGCTGCGTTCTGAATCTTGCGTTCGCTGAACAAGTCGTTCCAAGCCAAGCTGGCACTGTTGGTCACATACGTACGCGGCACATTCGAGAGGTAAGTAGAACCGTCTTCACTCCAACGGTTGGCTTCGAGCATAGCCACGTCCTTGTTGCCCCAGCCGTAGCAAGAGTTCAACGAGTTGTAGATATCATCGGCCACATGGTAATTCAACGCACCGAAAGTAGCGACGCTCAGGTCGAAGCCTTTGTATTCGAAACGGACGTTCAATCCGAAGTTGATTTTCGGCAGACCGCTACCTAATACAGTCTGGTCGTTTGCGTCCACTCTACCATCGTCATTAATGTCCTTATACAAGCAGTCACCTACGTTAGCTCCTTCCTGCGTAGCATGGTTGTCCAAGTCTTCTTGCGTACGGGCAATGCCTTCGTACACCCATCCGTAGAACTTACCGATTTCTTGACCTACTTCAGTGATATAAGCGCCTGAAATATACGAATCGGTACCGAAGCCCAATGAAGTAACTTTGTTCTTCAGCGTACTGAGGTTGGCGGCTATTTCATACTTGAACGCACGGTCACGGTTGCGGTACGTTGCGGCAAATTCGAAACCGGAGTTGTCCATCGAAGCGGCATTCATCGTAACGGTAGTATTCGATACACCGGCTTGTTCCGGAACGGGCACTGCATACAACAGGTCTTGGTTGGTGTTCTTATACCATTCGGCGGTGAACTCCAAGCGGTTGTTGAAGAACGCAAGGTCGATACCTACGTTGTACGTCTTCTTGGTTTCCCAAGACAAGTTATTGTCTACGAAAGTAGAAATGGCAGAACCGGTCACCGGAGAGTTGTTGAAGCTATAAGTCATGTTGTTACGCAACATGGTTGCCTGATACATATACTCACCGATGTTTTCGTTACCGAGTTCACCGTAGCTGGCACGGATCTTGAACATATTTACAATGTTCGGGTCGATGGGGAAGAAGCTTTCCTTATCGAAACGCCAACCGACAGAAACAGAGGGGAACGTACCCCAACGGATATCTTTCGACAAGCGCGAGCTGGCATCGCGGCGGACGGTAGCCGAAATCAAGTAACGGTCATCGTAGTTGTAGTTCACACGTCCGATGTAAGAGAAGAGGGCGTGCTTGTAGTCGTAGCTGGAAGAATACGTATCCGCACCGTTCTGCAGCTGGAGGAAGTAAGGTTCCGGGAAGTTGAGCGCCCATCCGTTCAACTCGTTGGTATGCTCTTCTTCATAAGTCTGACCGGCTACGATATTGATGTGGTGCTTGCCGAACGTGCCGTCGTACGTCAGGATATTTTCAATCAACGCGGTCGAATAGTCACGCGATTTCTTATCCAAACGTTCGTTGCTCTTCGCCAAGTACACACGGTTACTCTGCACCCAAGCAGGAACCCAAGTAAAGTCGGTACAGTGAGTCTTGCTGTACGAAAGGTTGATGCGGTAGTTCAACTTGTGGTTCTTACTGTCGATGCCCAACATCTTCAAGAGGTCTACATCGGCAGAACCTGTACCCACGAAGCGGTCTACACGGGTGTTACGCTGCAACAGGTTGTTCACCAGCAACGGGTTGGAAGCAGAGATATCGCCGTGTACGGTATCGTAGTACACACCGTAACCGTAAGCATCGTAATTGAATCCGTTGGCAAGACCTACCTTGTCGTCGAGTACCCACGTAGAAGAATCGTACGCCTTGATGGTGGGTTGCATCAGCAACGTACCACGCAATACGTTGGTCACGTCACCATACAAACCTTGTACATACTCGGAAGCGTTAGACAACGCCATGTTATCCTGGTCGGAGTGCGAGTAAACCAAGCTGGTTTGGAACTTGATGAACTTCGTATCCATGGTGTTGTTCACACGTGCGGTAAAACGTTCGTAGTTCGGTCCGGCTCCTTCCAAAGTACCTTTCTGGCTATAGTAGTCCAAACCGATATTATAGGTATTGTTGGCACCACCACCCGAAAGGTTCACATTGTGGTTCTGGCGGATACCCGTCTTGAATACTTCATCGAACCAATCGGTATTGGTATCGTCCTGGAAACGATATTGTCCGGTATTGGGGTCGAGCACATATCCCGATGGCAGCGGCGTATTTGAGTTGGAGGCAGCTTGAGCCAGGTAATTACTATACTGGGTAGCGTCCATTACATCGTAAACGCCACCAGGGATATAGTCCACACCAAAGTATCCACTGTAATCCACCTTCAACGGCTGGTCTTTCTTACCTTGTTTCGTCGTGATGATGATCACACCGTTGGCGGCACGCGAACCGTAGATAGCGGCAGCCGACGCATCCTTCAACACCTGGATGGTCGCAATATCATTAGAAGAGAAGTCGCGGATAGAAGTTCCCATCGGCACACCGTCGATGACATAAAGCGGAGCCGTGCTACCGAATGAACCGATACCACGGATACGTACGGTCGGGTCGGCACCCGGCTGACCGTCGGAAGTAATCTGCACACCGGCAACCTTACCTTCCAACATGGTAGAGATGTTCGAATTGGAGGTACGTTTCAATTCATCGGCATTCACCACAGCCACCGAACCGGTCAAGTCGGCTTTCTTCTGCGTACCGTAACCTACTACGACAACTTGTTCAAGCATTTGGTTATCCGGATCCAACTGGATAGGGTCGAGAACCGCCCGGTTGCGGACAGCCACTTCACGGTCCTTATAACCGATATAACTTACAATAAGTACGGCATCGCCGGGAACTTCCAGTTGAAAGTAACCGTCCAAATCGGCTGTAGTCCCACCTTTTCCATCTTTAACTCGAACAGTAGCCCCCATCAAAGGCATACCTTGCTCATCGATTACTTGACCACTCACCTTGACGGTCGGTGATTGTGCCATAACAGTGGTAGCAGGCGCAGCATACACCCCTATACCGCCAAAGGCACACAAGCCAAGCATTGCGGAAAAAATCACTTGTTTTTTCATTTTGAATGGTATTAAATTTAAAACATCAATAATTACAATCATTATGTATAATCCATGTCCGGCTGGAGCCGCACACAACCTCTTTCCCGCCTACTCAAAAGCAATCGCGGTTTCACCTGTATACATTAAATTATATAAATCAGGGAATCGGATCCAGTTTATCCCGCTTATGGTTACGGTGAAAGATTCATTGCTATTTTTCATAATGTGCATTGTTAACAAATCTGTTGTTTTATTACGCTTCAAAAGTAGATATTTGAAGTATAACCAAGGTGGACAAATGATTTTTATTGGTGGATATAAACCAAAAACCGAACACCGATAAGGCGACAGGAGGAAATCCGTCTATCAACCCTCTTTGATAGCCAAGCGGATAACATATTGTAAATCAACAAACTTACAACCGAAAATAGAAAGCATAGGAGGAAATTTGGCTCACAAACCATCTCCTTTCATGCAAACATTCCTAAAAACAGATGCAGGATTCCGCCTTTTATCTACATACGCACAAAAATTAAGTAGACGCAAATTTAGATAAAATCCCCCAGATTTTACACCGGCAGGATAAAAAAACAAGGCCGGCGCCTTGTTTTCTGTCCCCTCCTTCGTGCTCTTAGTCACAATTTTATTAACTTGGAGGAAAATTTCTAAATCTGATACATATG
>CASFRN010000018.1 GCA_949296855.1 uncultured Bacteroides sp.
GCGTTCGTCCAACGTGGGCAATTCACCAACAATCCCGGTGGTTGTGGCAACCGCTTCGGGCAGTTGTAACAAAGGGGAACTATTGGCAAAAGGCTTTGCCGGATGCCTGTTCAAGCCGTTCTCCATATCGGAACTGATGGAAGTTTCCGACAAATGTGCCATAAAAGCGACACCGGACGGAGAACCTGATTTTTCAGCCTTGCTGTCTTACGGCAATGAAGCCGTCATGCTGGATAAGTTGATGACGGAAACTGAAAAAGAGATGCAGGCGGTACAGGATGCGGCAATAGAGAAAGACCTGCAAAAGCTGGATTCTCTTACACACCACCTGCGCAGCTCGTGGGAAGTACTACGTGCCGACCAACCGCTAAGGGAACTTTACGGATTGCTTCATGGCGATACACTCCCGGATGGTGAAGCGTTAAGCCGTGCTGTGACTGCCGTGTTGGAAAAAGGAGCGGAAATAATCCGGTTGGCAGAAAAGGAAAGGAGAAAATACGAAGATGGATAAGACAAAAATAATTGTGGTGGAAGACAACATTGTGTATTGCGAATATGTCTGCAATATGCTGTCACGGGAGGGCTACCACACTATGAAGGCTTACCATCTCTCAACCGCGAAGAAACATCTGCAACAGGCAACGGATAATGACATCGTGGTTGCCGACCTGCGTCTGCCTGACGGTAACGGTATAGACCTTTTGCGCTGGATGCGAAAGGAGGGAAAGATGCAACCCTTCATTATCATGACCGACTATGCCGAAGTGCATACCGCAGTGGAAAGCATGAAGCTCGGTTCGATAGACTATATCCCCAAACAGCTTGTGGAGGATAAACTGGTCCCTCTTCTCCGTTCCATACAGAAAGAACGACAGGCGGGACAACGCCGTATGCCCGTGTTTGCCCGTGAAGGTTCCGCCTTTCAGAAAATCATGCACCGTATAAGGCTGGTAGCCGCTACCGATATGAGCGTGATGATATTCGGAGAGAACGGAACAGGTAAAGAACATATTGCCCACCACCTGCACGACAAAAGTAAACGGGCAGGCAAGCCATTCGTGGCGGTGGACTGCGGTTCACTCACTAAAGAGCTTGCACCATCAGCTTTCTTCGGACACGTCAAGGGCGCGTTCACGGGTGCGGATAGTACCAAGAAAGGGTATTTCTATGAAGCGGAAGGCGGCACGCTGTTTCTGGACGAGGTGGGCAACCTTGCGTTAGAAACCCAACAGATGTTACTCCGTGCCATACAAGAGAGGCGGTATCGCCCGATCGGTGACAAATCGGACAGAAGTTTCAATGTTCGCATCATCGCCGCCACCAATGAGGATCTGGAGGCGGCAGTGAGTGAAAAGCGTTTCCGGCAGGATCTGTTTTACCGTCTGCATGACTTCGGGATAACCGTTCCGCCCTTGCGTGACTGTCAGGAGGACATCTTGCCGTTGGCGGAGTTCTTCCGCGAGATAGCCAACAAGGAATTGGAATGCAATGTGAGCGGTTTCAGTTCCGAAGCACGTAAAGCGTTGCTGACACACGCATGGCCGGGCAACGTGCGGGAACTTCGGCAAAAGATAATGGGAGCTGTATTGCAAGCGCAGGAAGGTGTGGCGACGAAAGAACATCTGGAGCTTGCCGTAATCAAACCTACCTCACACGTCAGTTTCGCCCTGCGCAATGACGTGGAGGATAAGGAACGGATATTACGGGCGTTGAAACAGGCAAACGGCAACCGGAGTGTCGCCGCAGAACTGCTCGGAATAGGCAGAACAACACTATACAGCAAACTTGAAGAGTATGGACTTAAATATAAATTCAAGCAATCATAGCCCGTAATTCACTGAATTTGGCTATCTTTGCATAACATTTGAGAAAAACGGCGATTGGCA
>CASFRN010000019.1 GCA_949296855.1 uncultured Bacteroides sp.
ATCTCGCAATACATATTCAGTTCGCGCACGCGGCGTCCGATGAGCTGCGTGGTCTGCGAGCCGAAATCGAGAATAATAATCTTTTCCTGCATATTCAGTTCTGTATAAATTTGAAAGATTGGGCAAAGGTACTCATTTAAATCGAGAATTGAAAACTTATTCGGCATTGAATGTGGCACTTTGCACATCCCGGCTGTTCGGGCCTGTCATGACTTGGAACGCTCCGGCATCGTATTTATAGACGAGGTCGGCGTTGTAGTATTTCAAGTCGTCTTCCGTCAGGGTGAATGTGACTTCTTGGCTTTCCCCTTTCTTCAAGGCGATGCGGCGGAAGTCTTTCAGTTCTTTCACGGGGCGGGCTATGTCGGCATACTGGTCGTGGATGTAGAGTTGCACGATTTCCGTACCGTCGTAGTTCCCGGTGTTTTTCACCGGAACCGTCACCGTAATGCTGCCGCCTTTGGGCAGGGTTTCAGCACTGAGTTTCATTTCTCCATATTCGAAGGTGGTGTAACTCAGTCCGTATCCGAAAGGATACAATCCATCGTTGGGGCAATCGATGTAGTTGCTCATAAACCGGTTGAATGTTGTCGGGTCTCCGTCGGGACGTCCGGTAGTTGTCTGGCTGTAGTATAAAGGAAGTTGTCCTACCGTGCGCGGGAAGGTGGTGGTCAGTTTGCCCGAAGGGACGGTTTTTCCGAATAACACGTCTGCTATGGCATCTCCCGTCTCGCTTCCTCCGAACCATACGTTCAGGATGGCAGGCACATGTTCCGATTCCCACGTCAGGTCGAGCGGACGTCCGGTGAAGAGCAAAACCACTACGGGTTTCCCGGTTTTTACCAAGCCTTCTAATAAATGGCGTTGCGCGTCGGGGATGCGTATGTCGGTGCGTGAGGCTGATTCTCCGGTCATTTCCGCACATTCGCCTACTGCGGCAACGACGACATCGGCACGGGAAGCTACCGCCATAGCCTCGGTATACAGTCGCTGGTTGTCTCCTCTTTGTAACGTGCGTCCGCCGGTTGCGCCTGCTTCCATGCGTTCGTCGTAATACACATTGCTTCCTTTGGCATAGAGGATTTCCGCTTTGCCTTCAGTAGCGGCACGAAGCCTTTCAAGCAACGACGGGTGTTTGGACGGGTCGCAAGTTGGGCTCCACATGCCGGACATATTGTTGGCTGCGTCTGCCATCGGGCCTATCAAGGCGATGCGTCCTTTCATGGCAAGCGGAAGCAATTGGTTTTCGTTTTTCATCAGGACGAACGTTTCGGCGGCTATCTTCTGGGCCTCGGCTCGGTTGGCTTCCGAGTATGTTTCCGTTTTGGCGCGTTCCACGTTGCAATATTTATAAGGATTGTCAAACAGCCCTAATTTGTATTTCATTTCCAATACCCTGCGGCAGGCTTCGTCGATGCGTGCTTTGGACACTTTGCCTTCGTTGACCGCTTCTTCCATCGGGTTGAGGAAGCTTTGTGCCACCATATCCATGTCGGTTCCGGCGTTCATTGCCATAATGCCTGCTTCTTTTAAGGGGGCGACACCGTGAATGTCTATTTCCCCGATTGAATTATAATCGGTCACTACCATTCCTTCGAATCCCCATTGCTTGCGCAATACGTCGTCAATCAGCCATTTGTCGGTAGTGGCTGGAATGCCGTTGATGGTATTGAAGGAAGTCATCACCGTGCCTACTCCGGCTTCTACCGCAGCCTGATAAGGCGGAAGGTATTCGTTGAGCATCTGCACCCGGCTCATGTCTGTACGGTTATAGTCTCTGCCCGATTCCGACGCTCCGTAGAGGGCGAAATGCTTGAGGCAAGCCATCATGCTGCTGTCCGATTTTTGTAAATCCTTGCCTTGATACCCACGCACGTATGCGCGTGCCATCAATGCGCCGATGTAAGGGTCTTCGCCGTTTCCTTCGGCAATGCGTCCCCAGCGTGCATCCCGGCAGATGTCCACCATGGGGCTGAATGTCCAGGCTATTCCGTTGGCTGTAGCTTCTTTGGCTGAGATTTGCGCCATCCGTTCGGTAGCCAATGTGTCCCAGCTGCATGCCAAGGCTAACGGGATAGGAAAGATGGTCTGATAACCGTGAATGACGTCGGCTCCTACGACGAGGGGGATGCCCAACCGGGTCTCTTCTACAGCAATGCGTTGCAGCTCGCGGATTTTCTCTACGCTCATTACGTTGAAGAATCCTCCCAACTCTTGCTTGCGAATCATTTCGGCTAAGTTGCTGTTTTGTACGGCACCCGTGGTCAGGTCACCTCCGGCAGGCAGGTTCAGTTGTCCTAATTTCTCCCGCAAGGTCATTTTGTCCATCAGTCCGGATATGAATTTATCCATTTCTTTGTCTTGGGTATTTCCCGATGGTGCGCATCCGCATAATAAGGCGGAAGCCATTCCGGCCAGCGCGAGTAGGTTTTTGAAGTGTTTCATGGTTTTTGTATTTTAAGTTTATTATTTGTCTATCTGACAAAATTAAGGAATAAGGCGGGATGTATGGAACATTTCATGTTAAAAAAAGATGAACTGAAAAGACTTTCTCCTATTTTTATATATAGCGGATGGATGGAGTTTGACTTTTTCTGCGGAGTGGAAAATGTCTCATCGTGTAAAGTACGGATTGCAAAATGATATGTTTGATAGGCATGGATGGGGGATTTAATGAGAAAGAGGTAAAATGCCGCTTGTTTTTTTCTTAATTTTAATACTTTTTCATGTTCAACTTAAAAAAGAATTTGCTATTTTTGCAACGCAGTCAGGAGAGAAGGAAGGGTGAAAAGACGCTTCCGGCACTTGATGCGGAAAAGTAAAAGCGAGTGTTTATAACTATATTATAAAACCTTTTAAAATTAAACAAAATGATTAAAGTAGGTATTAACGGTTTCGGTCGTATCGGCCGTTTCGTATTCCGTGCAGCTCAAAAAAGAAACGATATCCAAATCGTAGGTATTAACGACTTGTGCCCGGTAGATTACTTGGCTTACATGTTGAAGTATGATACTATGCACGGCCAGTTCGACGGTACTATCGAAGCTGACGTTGAAAATAGCAAATTGATTGTTAACGGTAAGGAAATCCGCGTAACTGCAGAAAAGAATCCGGCTGACTTGAAATGGAATGAAGTAGAAGCTGAATACGTTGTTGAATCAACTGGTTTGTTCCTGACTCAGGAAAAAGCTCAAGCTCACATTCAGGCTGGTGCTAAATACGTAGTTATGTCTGCTCCTTCTAAGGATGCTACTCCGATGTTCGTTTGCGGTGTAAACGAAAAGACTTACGTTAAGGGTACTCAGTTCGTTTCTAACGCTTCTTGTACTACTAACTGCTTGGCTCCGATTGCTAAGGTGTTGAACGACAAGTTCGGTATTGTAAACGGTTTGATGACTACAGTTCACTCTACTACTGCTACTCAGAAGACTGTTGACGGTCCTTCTATGAAAGACTGGCG
>CASFRN010000020.1 GCA_949296855.1 uncultured Bacteroides sp.
AAAGTAATGTCATTCTGAGCATAGCGAAGAAACAACGTTCGACGAAGTCAATCTCGTGTGCATCAGCTTGTGTATTCGAGATCCTTCACTCCGTTCAGGATGACAAAATGAAAGCTTATTTCTATTTTGATACACCCTCTGTATGCAAAATCAATCTTTCGCAATCAGCACCACGGCGTACGCCGAGATGCCTTCTTCACGCCCCGTGAATCCTAACTTTTCAGTCGTAGTAGCTTTGATAGAAACATCATCTGCATCAATTCCCATCACTTCCGCCAACACCTGTTGCATCTGCGGAATATGGTTCTTCAGCTTCGGACGCTCGGCACACACCGTAGCATCGATATTCCCTACCGTATAGCCTTTCGTGGCAATAAGGGCAACGGTCTTCTTCAACAATATCTTGCTGTCGATGTTCTCAAACTCGCCCGCCGTATCGGGGAAATGGTAACCGATATCACGCATATTTGCAGCCCCCAACAGCGCGTCGCAAATGGCATGAATCAACACATCGGCATCCGAATGCCCCAACAACCCTTTCGCATGCTCTATCTTTATGCCGCCCAACCAAAGGTCACGGCCCTCCACCAAACGGTGGACATCAAATCCGAATCCTGTACGTATTTTCATCGTATGTTAAAATCAAGTACCTTCCTGTCTTCTACATATCCTTCCAAATGATTGCCTATCGCCACAGGACCCACACCTACGGGAGTTCCTGTATACAAAAGGTCACCTATCTTCAACGTGCAAAATTGGCTCACGTAAGCAATAATCCGGTCTATCGAAAAAATCATGTCGCACGTATTCCCTTCCTGTACCTTCCGTCCGTCAATATCCAGATGAAAACGGATGTTCTGGATATGGGCGAATTGGCCTACAGGTATCCAGTCGCCGATAGCCGCCGAATTGTCGAAACCCTTACAAAGCTCCCACGGCTTGCCTTCAGAACGGAAACGGCGTTGCAAGTCGCGTGCCGTAAAGTCGATTCCCACCGTCACGGCATCGTAATACCGGTGTGCGAACCGTTCGGCTATATTCTTCCCCAACCGGCAAATGCGCACCACCAATTCCGTCTCGTAATCCACCTGTCTGCAGAAGTCAGGGATAAAAAAAGGCTTGCCGTCTTTCAAGAGCGCCGAATCAGGCTTCATGAAGACAACCGGCTCCTCGGGCAAAGGTTCCTCAGCGTGCAACTCCTTGCAATGCAAGGGATAATTCATTCCTACTGCTATTATTTTCATGTTACATATAAGCTTTTTTCACCACAGATTACACAGATTATTTTATTCAACAAAAACACAGAGAACGAAAAGATAAAGACAAAAACTCTGTGCCTTATCAAATCAATTTAATCTGCGTAATAATCTGTAGTGAGTTTTAATCCTTCATTTCATTCAACCGGTTGAACATTACCGCCAAATGAGCATAGAGCGAAGTATTCTGCACCACGATGTGCTCGGGCACCCGGATGCGGAAAGGCGTAAAGTTCCATACCGCCTTGATGCCTCCCGCCACCATCTTGTCGGTTATCTCCTGAGCGATGGATATAGGTACGGTCAGCACCCCGATATTCACCCGGTCTGCCTTCATACGGGCTTCAAACTCGTCGGAATGATAAATCGGAATGCCGTTGATGTCGGTTCCCACCAGTCCGGGGTTAATGTCGAATGCCCCCACTATCTTCAATCCGAAATGCGCCAAGCCTGAGTCGCGCAGCAAGGCACCCCCCAAACTTCCCACGCCGAACAAATAAGCGCAATGCAGGTTGGTGAAGCCCAAGAAATCCTCAAGCACCTGCACCAACCGTTCTATCTCGTATCCGACACGGGTGCGCCCGGCAATATCCACATACGATAAATCCTTGGCTATCTGTGACGCGTCAATGTTTATCTGCCTCGAAATCTGCGTGGAAGAAACGAACTTTTCGCCTTTCTCCCTCATCAATTTAGCACACGACAAATACCATGGAAGCCTACGTAAAGTAGGTTCGGGTATCTTGTCCGTATTTTTAGCTAATCGTAGTGTCATGGCTCTGTCTTCGTTCAATTTCCGCAAAAATACGCCATTTATTTGAAACTTATGCACGAAATATTGAAAAATGTATTTAACTTTGAGCACACTATAAACCATTTAATATGAAAAAGAACGACTGGAAAGACCGGCTGAACATTGTATATTCCACGAATCCCGACTTCTGCTACGAACGGAAAAACAAAGAAGAAACCGAGACGCTCGACAAGAATAAGCAGCCCCTGCGGGTGAACATCGAGAAAAAAGGAAGAGGAGGGAAAACCGTAACCGTCGTAAAAGGATTCGCCGGAACGGAAGACGACCTGAAAGGATTAGGCAAACTGCTCAAGGCGAAATGCGGCACGGGAGGCTCGGTGAAAGACGGAGAAATACTGATACAAGGCGACTTCAAGCAACGCCTTGTGGAAATCCTGCGCGCCGAAGGATACACGCAAACAAAATAAATGAAGCAAATAGTGAATAATTAATAATTCACAGTTAACAGTTCGTTATTAACCATTCATTATTCACTATTCACTATCAAAACCCTTTTTTCAAAAGTACACGTTCCAGTCCACGTGCATCACCTCTTCGCCGTCGGGCAATTCGGTGTCAAACTCAATCTTATTCTCACGTGCCAACCAACCGATAGCCGCGTTCAGGTCACGGTCGGAAAGGTTCGTAGCACTCTTCAATTCTTCATACTTCCAAGGTCTGCCGCTATCGTTTATCGTACGCCAGACGATACCTGCATTTGTACCAATTGTTGCTTTGTCCATAATACCATCAATTTAATTGTTTACTCATAGGTTAGTTAACTCCCCCCAAAGTTAGGCTTTCTTTCGGAAAAAACAATGTTCCATTCACCTTTATTTTTAGTATAAAAGATATTATAATCCGGAAACAGGCAATCATCCGCACGTTCAAGGCCTGTCCCATATTTCCTTTTTCTTCACGGAACAGAAGAAAAGAACACTAATAACACGCTTCGGATTACTTAATTTACCCAAATAATGGTTTATTTTGCCACACAGACAAAACTACTGGATTATGGAACAGGAGATTCTACAAGGAAGCATGAAGCATATCGCAGAGAGAGGCATTGCGGCTTATTGCGACGACCGCATCGCTTTCATCGAAGACATCAACAAAGCAAGCCAGATAACAGGTGCCGTACGGATGGAAATCATGATAGCGGTATTGTGCCTGAAAGGGAAAGCACGGCTGGAATTAGACGGCGAGACACACATCGTCGAAGCGAACGACCTGCTTATCTGCCACCCGAACATCATCCTCGAAAAAAGCATGGCAAGTTTCGACATCGAGTTCCGCAGCATTGCCATGTCGCCCGAGTACATTCGCCAATTGTCCGTCATAGCCGACAACAGTTGGGACGTGTTGAAGTTCTTGGAAAAATCACCCGTCATCCGCTTGCAACCCGAAGAAACGGAAGCTTTCTGCCAATATTATGACCTGATCCGCTCCCGCCTGACCGGCAGCCCCAAACATCATCAGAAAGAAGTGACGGATGCCCTGCTCTTGGCTTTCCTCTATGAATTCCACGACACGATGGAACGCTTCGTACAGCTAAAGCCGCCCACTTATTCTTCGAACGAACGCTTGTTCAAAGGATTCCTGGAACAGCTCACCTCGTCTTATCCTAAAGACCGCACGGTATCGGGCTATGCCAACCGCCTGCACGTCACGCCCAAATACCTCTCGGCGGTATGCAAGGAAACCAGCGGGCACACCGCGTCCGAACTCATCAACGAATACGTGATGAAAGACGTACTCTACCTGCTGAAGAAGTCGGAAAAAAGCATCAAGGAAATCGTGAACGAACTAGATTTCCCCAACTTGTCTTTCTTCGGGAAATACGTAAAACGCTACACGGGGTTTTCACCCAAACAGTACCGCGAACAAATATCCGAAAAGGAATTGGGATAAGAGCCGATGGAACAAACGCATCTACCTGCCTCATCCGCAAAAACATATTCGTCTCTTCCAAGAGCCAATTTAGTTTTATCTTTGTTTCAATATACTAAAACTTTAGTTTCACCTTGCTGAAACTAAAGTTTCTTCTTGATAAAACTGAAGTTTCAGCAAGATGAAACACATAAAACAGTTAATCGCCTTCGGGAAAGCGGTAGAAAGAGTACACCAACGAATGCTGTATGCGGTAAAATAAGCACCTGTTCCATCTTCTCCACCGAAATCTTGATTATTCCTCCTAAAGACGGGCTTCATCCGATGAGGCTAATAAGGCAACACTTTATCAGTCAATATTTTTAAGCTTATCCTCTAATTCGATGCAAAACAAGTCCAAACTCTTATTTTTTCTACGACAATCCTTTAATCCCTTTTTCAGTTCTTTCCCTATGGCTGCATAATTCAGATTCTTTTTATCTGTGTCAACGTAGCCGTTTTTCTTTTTGCCTACCTTCCCTATCAAATTATGCAACCGTTCTTTGGCGTTTACATATTGAGCTGTTTCTTTACATGTATTATCAAACAAAGGAATCAGCCAAGCGTCTGTTTCCTCTATGGCAATTGCATAGGCTATCCGAGAGCGGTATGTTTCCGGTACAATAAAGGCTATCTTTTCAACCACTTTATTACGCAACTGTAAGCTATATTCTGCCCAATCCGTATGTTTAGTACGCTGGGGTTCTGGAATATCATATCCTTTCTCCCCTCGTTCGGCAGTATCAATTTGCACAATCAACAAAGCCTCCTCTTCAAGATTTTCAAAATAAGCGTCCAGCAAATCGTTATCACCGCATGATTCTAACACCAAATTCCAATTACTAAAATTCATTGCATTCAAGTCGGTTTCATCCAGCTGTTCGCTTGGGCGCAACTGTATGACATCACTTCCGTCCACACCCATTAATACCTTTAATATTGCTTTTATCACAGCAATATCCGCTTTTCCTTCGGCAATGACTCCTAATCTCATAATGCTTAGAAATTATCAGGAACACCTCCAATTAAACCTTTCATCCACATTTCGGAAAGCATTATTCTGCGTTCGCCTTTCGGTTCTTTGGTCTGAATTCGTTTTACTTGGGTTTTCCCTTCATCGTTTCGCGCTACGACAAACAAACGTTGGCTATCGTCATTCAGATTCAACCCGTCTAAAATGGCAGGATTATGTGTTGTTATCAATACTTGTTTTCGATTCTTTATTGCCAATTCACTGATTTTCTTCATTAAGAACCTGCATAAGCGCGGATTAAGCCCCGTCTCAATATTGTCAATGGCAAAAAAATCAGGAGTTTTTTTACTGATAAACAAGGTAAGGAAAAACAATAACCCCAATGCACCTTCATTGGCGTTTTCTGCAGAAAACAAATTGTTTTTCTTTTGCATGAACTTATCCCGGAAATAAAGGTTCGATTTACTTCTTCCCAGTTTATATCCTTGCATCTTATAGATTTCTTCACCGTCGAAAAAAATATCTTCAATCCAATCGATGTACTCTTTAGCAGCTTCCTTGATTTGGATAATCTCTTCTTTGGGAAGATTATTTAAAAGGACATCCAATCCCTCGCCGTTAATACCTAACGGGTATTGCATTCTGTTTGCCGTAAATCCACGGAGCGCATCTACCGATAGCGAATAAATAAGATACTTGGACAGATAATCCCGCAATTCTTTTTTACCCTTTTCCATCCTATCTGCATCTGCGCCTTTTCTGCCACGGATACCACATGTAGCAACCCATGTAGAATAGATGTCTTCCGGTGTCGGATTACTTACATTGTATTCCATCCATTCACCGTCTGTACCTGAAATCTTCACTTCGATAGCTCCGTTAGAAGCTTGCCCATAGAAGGAACTGACCATTAAATTGGGCTTAGCAATCCGAACCCCTTTTTGCATCATTGCATTTATCTCTATTTGAGAAGAACGTTCAGATGCCACCATTCCAATAGCTTCCAATATATTCGATTTACCTGACCCATTTGCTCCAATGAACACATTGATATGACCCAAATCTAATGAAGCCGAAGTGATAGACTTGAAATTTTGTATGGTGATTGCTTTTATCATAACGAATACAGATTTACTAAAAACAAAGATAACGAATTATTTTCAGATAAGGAACAGAATGTTCTTATTTCTAATCGTGGTCCTTTCATTTACACTTTGAGCGGGATATATTTGTGCATTTCCGTTAATGCGGAATTTACATGATAACCGACAGAGATAATCGCATCAAGGTGATAAAAATCAACAGATGCAATTTGCGTTTTCCCCTCTATCGCCCCATGCCAAGTGGTTATTTCCATTTTGGAAACAACCACTTCTTTTCTCTTCAAAGATATTCTTCAAATGCTTGCTAATAGCAGGAATTCCAACCCCAAAAAGTTGCGCCATGGCTTTTTGGGTACACCTATGAATCGATTCCTTATATCAACCTTTGGTTTGACGGAAAGAGGGTGTATCAAAATAGAAATAAGCTTTCATTTTGTCATCCTGAACGGAGTGAAGGATCTCGAATACACAAGCTGATGCACACGAGATTCTTCGCTATGCTCAGAATGACATTACTTTTTGATAGGCAATTTTCAT
>CASFRN010000021.1 GCA_949296855.1 uncultured Bacteroides sp.
CACTTCTGTGATGAGGAAGATAGCGGGCTATCTGACGAAGAACAGAAGCGGAAAGGACCAAAAAATCGCCCAAAGCACACACGAAAACGGATACATCAAGCCAAGAAAAACTTTTCGTAGAAATTCAAAACAGTTTCTAAACAAAATCGGTATTTATCCGTGCCTTTCTGCGTTATCTGTGTGATATTTCCATAGATTTTTTCTACTTTTGCGTGAAACATCATCCATGAGTACTATGACAGAAATAGAAAGAATAGACCAGTTGCGTGAAGAACTGCATCTTCACAATTATAAATATTATGTAGAAAATGCGCCTGTCATCTCCGATCAGGAATTCGACCGGTTGATGCGTGAGTTGCAAGACCTTGAAGCACGGCACCCCGAACATTACGACCCTAATTCGCCTTCAGTGCGGGTGGGAAGCGACATCAACAAGAACTTCGTTCAGGTGGAACACCGCTATCCGATGCTTTCGTTGGGGAATACGTATTCGCAAGCTGAAGTGACAGAGTTTTATGAACGTATCGCAAAAGCGTTGAACGAGGAATTCGAGATCTGTTGCGAACTGAAATACGACGGAACTTCTATTTCGTTGACTTACGAAGACGGGAAGTTGGTGCGTGCCGTAACACGGGGAGACGGTGTGCGAGGAGATGACGTGACAGACAATGTGAAGACCATTCGTGCCATTCCGTTGGTGTTGCACGGCGAAGGCTATCCTCGTCAGTTCGAAATGCGTGGCGAAGTACTGATGCCGTGGAAAGTGTTTGAAGAATTGAACCGCGAACGCGAACTGCGCGAAGAGCCTTTGTTTGCTAATCCGAGAAATGCGGCTTCGGGTACACTGAAATTGCAAAATTCCGCTGAAGTGGCTGCCCGTAAGCTCGACTCTTACCTTTATTATATGTTAGGTGAAGACCTGCCTTACGACGGACATTACGAGAACCTGCAAGAGGCTGCCCGATGGGGATTCAAAATTTCACACGTGTCGCGTAAAGTGAAGACCCTGCAAGAGATATTCGACTTTATCAATTATTGGGATGTGGAACGTAAAAACTTGCCCGTGGCTACCGACGGCATCGTGTTGAAGGTAAACTCTCAACGCCAGCAGCGCAATTTGGGTTACACAGCCAAGTCACCTCGCTGGGCAATTGCTTACAAGTTTCAAGCGGAACGTGCCTTGACCCGTTTGCTGAAAGTCACCTACCAAGTGGGGCGCACGGGTGCCGTTACGCCTGTTGCCAATCTGGAACCTGTACAGTTGGCAGGTACGATAGTCAAGCGTGCTTCGCTTCATAATGCCGATATCATCGCTTCGCTCGACCTGCATATCGGCGACAATGTATATGTGGAAAAGGGAGGCGAAATCATCCCCAAAATAACGGGCGTGGATGTGGCTTCTCGTCCCGAGGGAAGCGAGAAAGTGACCTTTATCACTCATTGCCCCGAATGCGGAAGCCCGTTGGTGCGCTACGAAGACGAAGCTGCTTATTACTGTACCAACGAAAGTTCTTGTCCACCACAGATAAAAGGGAAAATCGAACACTTCATCAGCCGCCGTGCGATGAACATCGAGGGCTTAGGACCTGAAACTGTTGACCAATTCTATCAAGAAGGCTTGATACACGATGTAGCAGACCTCTACACACTAAAAGCAGAAGACCTCGTGCGCTTGGAGCGTATGGGCGAAAAGTCGGCGGAGAATATCATTCAAGGCATTGCCCGTTCACGTGAAGTGCCTTACGAGCGAGTAATTTTTGCGTTGGGTATCCGTTTCGTGGGCGAAACGGTAGCTAAGAAAGTGGCACGTGCCTTCCGTTCCATAGACATATTGGCGGCAGCTACGCTTGATGACCTGATTCACGTAGACGAAATTGGCGAGAAGATAGCGGGCAGCATTCTGCGCTATTTAGCCGATGAGAAAAACCGCAATATCATCGAACGGTTGCGCTTGGCTGGCTTGAAATTGGAAGCCGACGAGGAAGACCTTGCGGGACATACCGACAAGCTGCAAGGTAAATCTATCGTTATCAGCGGTGTCTTCGCCCGCCATTCGCGCGATGAATATAAGGCAATGATAGAGAAACATGGAGGCAAGAATGTGGGCAGTATATCGAAAAAGACCAGCTTCATTTTAGCAGGCGACAATATGGGTCCCAGTAAGTTGGAGAAAGCCCAAGCCTTGAATATTCCAATAATGAACGAAGATGAATTCTTGGCAATGGTAGGCGAAGTGTAAGCATTGTGCATTTTCTAATGCAAAAAAGTAATAAGATTGTCATTTGAAAAAAAAAATATTCGTATTTTTGCGAAAAGAATGTAGCATTTATAGTTTGATTTATGATACGAAAGAGACTGAAAGGAATGGGGGTGGCATTGGTCACTCCTTTCAACGAGGACGGGAGCGTGGACTATGATTCACTGCTCAGATTAGTGGAATACCAAATACAGAATGGAGTCGATTTCCTTTGTGTATTAGGAACGACAGCCGAAACGCCGACATTGACTGCAGATGAAAAGAAAAAAATAAAACAAGTCGTTATCGAACGGGTAAACGGACGAGTGCCTATCTTGTTGGGAGTGGGCAGTAACTGCACGCAGACGGTAGTCGATACGTTGAAGAACGATGATATGACGGGGGTGGATGCCGTATTGGTAGCCGTACCTTATTATAATAAGCCTTCTCAGGAAGGTCTTTACCAACATTATAAAGCCATCGCCCAAGCTACGGACTTGCCTATTGTGCTTTATAATGTGCCTGGACGCACTGGAGTGAATATGACGGCAGAAACTACTCTGCGTTTGGCGCGTGATTTCGAGAATATTGTGGCTATCAAGGAAGCGTCGGGTAACATAACCCAAATGGATGACATCATCAAGAATAAGCCCGCCAACTTTGATGTCATTTCGGGAGATGACGGCATCACGTTCCCGCTTATCACTCTCGGAGCCGTGGGTGTGATTTCGGTTATTGGAAATGCTTTCCCGCGTGAGTTCAGCCGAATGGTCCGTTTGGCGTTAGCTGGCGATTATCCCAGCGCATTGTCCATTCATCATCAGTTTACCGAACTATTCAAGCTGCTTTTCATTGACGGTAATCCTGCTGGGGTAAAAGCAATGCTTAGCATGATGGGGATGATTAAGAACCGTTTACGCCTTCCGTTGGTTTCCACCCGCATTACCACATTCGAAGAGATGCGCCGCATTTTAAACGAACTGCAAGTGAAGTGCTGATTGATTAAGCAATCATATGTGGTGTACTAAGTAAGAAGTAAAAAAGATGAGTAGGAGGGAAGTAAAAATTCCTGTCCTGCTCGATTTTTATATAGGGAGTTCAACGAAAATTACTGCTTTTATGTGCTTTTTCTATGGAAAACGATTGTTTTTATAAGATTTTGTGAAAAAAAACTTCTTTTCTTTCGTTTCTTTCATAAAAATTTGTTTACTTTACAAGCGAATGATATGTGTCTGTTGCAAAAAATTTCTGTGCGGTGCATTTCGTTTAAATTTATATTAGTAATGCGAATCAGGAGTTGGCATTCTGATTCAAGAATTAAAAATTGACATAAGTAAGTAGAGCAATCGCCAACTTTCCAAATGTATGTACTAACAAACCTTTGGTAGCTCTCACCTTAGACGCTCTTTGAATTTCTGTTTTTTCATTCAGCCAGTTGAAAAAGGATTTTATAGGCTGTCTGATTCTGGAAACGGCCTGTGAGAATAAGTCTCTAGCGGCTTTTTCCCTTTGTCTGATAACTTCCGGCTCGCCTTTAATCCCCTTATGGGGAGTAAGCACTTTTACCGGACTGTTCTCGTCAAAGAAAGAGAGGCCGCAGTAAATCTTGTCTGCAAAAACGGTCTTCCCGCTCAGACAGGGCACACATTCACATTTGAATACGGTTAAATCGTTCTCGGATGCGGGTGTTATGGCCATCATTTCCGGAAAAGGAACGGAAACGAGCGAATCACAATCCTTGGGTCTGAATGATTGTATCATGGTTTCCACCAGTACCTTAAACGCTTCTGAAAGCATGTTCAGGCGTGCGTTAAACGTTTGGTAAGAAGGCAGCTTAGGAAACCATGATGACAGATACTCTTTGGCGAAAGTGTGTATTTCATTGATTCCAAAGTATCTCTGGCAGCAGAACTGTAGAGAAGACTTATAGACATCACAGATATACATATACAAACCTATTAGTTTTAACTTTTTTCTCCTTGGGAATCATAATTAGAAAATAACGCGAATTATTTCTCTAACATACAGATTTTCAATGAGATTATAAAATAATATAATGAGATAATTAACTGAATTACAAACTTTTAAAACACGAATCAGAAGCGATTTTCAACTCCTGATTTGCATTAGTAATTAAAAATAGAAAAAGCATGGAAATGCACGAAGAATCTGACGAACAGTTAGTCGCTTTATTCCGTTCAGGAAATAATGATGCTTTCAACATCTTATTAATGCGTTATGCCGATAGCATTAAGTTATCTATTCGTAAAATTATAAGCGACATGGAAGAAATCAATGATGTATTTCAAGATTTATCCATTCATCTCAGCATCAAGCTGAAAAACAATTATCAAGAGAACGGGAAATTTTTAGGATGGTTACATTGTGTAGTAGATAATTATATGTGCAGTTATTGCCGAAAGAAAAAGATTAAAATCGTTAATGTAGACATAGAAACGGTTAAAGAAAGAGAAGCTGAATATACGTTGAATCCGATAGACCGGGAGCAAAAGTATGCTGATTTAAGGAAATCGGTAAAAGAGCTCCCATATGAACAACGGATATTGGTAGAGATGAAAATATGGAAAAAAATGACCTTAGAGGCAATAGCCTTAAAACTAAATATGAAAAAATCTACAGTTGATAAAAGATTACAAGCAGCTTATCGTAAGATAGAAAAAAGCATGATTGCCAAAGGATACGACGACGCTTTTGTGTAATTTGTCTTTATAAGACATTCATCTTAATGATACTGTTTTGAATTTATTGTGTTGATTCGGGATAAACTTTTTATATGAAAAGAAGCAGATGAATCAAAATTTGACACTATATCAAGTTTCTCCCAAAGTAGCGGAAACAGTGTTTACGCGTATCAAAGAGTTTAACCGTGGACGTACTGCTGCTAACGGTTGTTATGTTATCAGTACCTCTACGGCTTATAGGTCTTATTATGCTTTTTGGCGTATCTTTCCACACGAAGATATGCCTTTATTCATACGGACACTTGCCGTAACTTTTGATTCGTCAGTTGAACGGGCTTTTACTTTATTGCAAAACTGTAATATAAGATTGGAGGTAATTGATAATCATATGCTTGAATCTTATTACAGTCGAACAGATGATTTTATTTCTTTTGGGAAATATCGAGGAAAACGATTGGCTGAAATTTATTATATCGACCCTTCTTATGTATTGTGGTTAGCTAATAGATTTCAGCCAGAACAGAAGCGTTATGAAGCTTTGGTTGCATTGGCTAAACAATTTGCGGTTGTTCATTTTGAATTAACTGTACAAAAACGACACATATCATCGGTTAGCCGCAATGTAGGTCAAGTTGGAGAGCTGTTGAAGGAACTATATTTAAGTGTACTAAGTGTCCGTTTGCAAATAGATACTTATAAACCTGATTTCTATGTAGACCAATCGGTATTAGCTGCTGACCGTGACGGGAATCGTTTTGTTTTTACTTTAAAAGCCAGAGGAAGAAGCCTTTCTCCGAATGTATTAAGTTGCCATAGCAAGAAGATTCTTGTTCATGAAAAACTGCATTTGATTTCTGCTAAAGTAATGTCGCATTATGAGAAGCATGGCGTATGTTATACCCGTTTAGGATATGTTAAACTTTTGTAGGCAAGCAGTCAAAAATTGGCTATTCATGTATAGCCGTGAAGATTTTAAAACTGTTTTTTATCTTATCTTTATCCCTGTTTTTATGAAGATACCTTCGTAAGGCGATGAAGGTGCCTTCGTAAAGCGGTGAAGATACCTTCGGTGGCAGATGAAGGTATCTTCATTGGAACGCGGATTATATCCATCTGCGTGAATCTGCGCTTTTCATAAACGATAAATTAAACATAATGCGGATTATGGTATTTATTAAAATGGGATATTCAGTAAACATTCAGGAAATACATCAAGACCATCACTACCGACAACGGTTGTGAGTTCGCGGCACATCTTTTGCATTTGCTGTCAGACTCTGCTAGTTCTTAACACTGCGGCTAAAATATAAAATTCAACTATTGAAAGAATACATCATCTAATCGACTGGTGTTTTCTTCTTCGATTTCTGTCAATCTGTCTTTGCAAGGGTCAAAATCGCCGGGGATATCAAATTGTTCTTCTTCTGAATAACCCAATGTTTTATCAGCATAAACTTTCTGCATATAAAGTCCCCATACAGGCAAAGCCATAGAAGCCCCTTGCCCGTCACGCATTGTATCGAAATGAATATCACGTTCTTCACCGCCTACCCAACAACCAGATACTAATGAAGGAGTGAATCCCATAAACCATCCGTCTGAATTACGGTTAGTTGTTCCCGTTTTACCTCCCATATCGGCTTTAATACCATATAGGCGGCGTATGCGTCCACCTGTACCTTCATTGATAACGGCACGAAGCATTACCAGCATCTTATAAGCACTCGATTCACTAATTACTTCATCGACTTGCGGAGAAAAGGTTGCTACGACATTTCCTTCATTATCTTCGATACGTGATACAAAAAGAGGTGCTGTACGAATACCTCGGTTGGAAAATGCCGTGTAAGCACTGACCATTTCTCCCACTGATATTTCGCACGGTCCCAAACAGAGGGATACCGTAGGCTGGATGTCTTTATTCAATACTCCAAACGAATGGATTAAACGAGCTAACGCATAGGGGCTCAATTTGCTCATCAAATATGCTGAAATCCAGTTATTCGAATTGGCTAACCCCCACTTTAAAGTAACGATTTCACCATAATGCGACTTAGACGAATTACGTGGCGACCATGCTTTCCCATTTTCGTCAAAAAGAGTTTGTTCTACATTACGCACTTGGTCACAAGGCGAAAATCCGTTTTCCATTGCTAGTGCATAAAGATAAGGTTTGATAGTAGAGCCAACCTGACGGCGGCCTACCATTGCCATATCATATTGGAAATAATTATAGTTAGGTCCACCGACATATGCTTTCACATAGCCTGTCACCGGATCCATTGACATAAATCCGGTACGCAGGAAATATTTATAATATCGAATGGAGTCCATCGGAGTCATGATGGTGTCTTTCTCCCCTTCGTAAGAGAAAACCGACATCTCGCGTTTTGTATTAAATGCCTTATATATCTCTGTCTCAGTACATCCGGCTGCCTTCATTTGCCGATAGCGGTCGGTTTGACGCATAGAACGATCCATGATAGCATCTACTTCCTCTTGCGTCAACTGATTGGTGTAAGGAGCTGTCTTGCGTCCAAGCTTTTCTTTAAAGAAACGTGGCTGAAGATATTTTGCGATATGTTCATACACAGCTTCTTCAGCATATTGCTGCATCCGTGAGTTGATTGTTGTGTAAATCTTAAGCCCATCATTATAGATATTATAATTAGACCCGTCCTTTTTCTTGTTTTTCGAACACCAACCATAAAGCGGATTGGTTTCCCAAGCCAATGAATCCTCATAATACTGCTGCATTTGCCAGCCGCGATATTTGCTGCGTACAGGCTTTTTAGCAGTCATAATACGGCGTAAATACTCTCGAAAATAGGTGGCAAGTCCGTCTTTGTGGTCTACCGGTTGAAACTTCAGTTTCAGCGGAAGTGCTTGAAGTGAGTCGCATTCTGCCCCCGTGATATATCCGGCCTTACGCATTTGGTCGAGCACAGTGTTGCGGCGTCCACGCGAACGCTCATTGAAACGGCGTGGATTATATAAAGAGGGATTCTTGCACATTCCTATCAGCGTTGCCGCTTCTTCGACAGAAAGTTCTTTCGGGTCTTTCGAAAAATAAGTTTTTGCCGCCGTTTTAATGCCGACGGCATTATTCAGAAAGTCGAATTTATTGAGGTACATCGTCAGGATTTCCTCTTTTGTATAATAACGTTCCAACTTGACTGCTATCACCCACTCTATCGGCTTTTGAAGTAAACGTTCCATTACATTGTCTGCCGTGGGCGAATAAAACTGTTTAGCTAATTGCTGAGTAATGGTGCTTCCACCCCCCGCATGCTTTTGCATCAGGATACCACGTTTTACCACCGCACGCAGAAAGGCACGGAAATCAATACCTGAATGTTCGCTAAACCGCACATCTTCGGTTGCGATTAAAGCATTTACTAAATTGGGTGACAGGTCATTATATCCCACATACACTCTGTTTTCCTTGCTATACGACCACGTACCCAGCAGTACCCCATCATCAGAAATGATTTGGGTAGCGAATTTCAAATTCGGGTTCTCTAATTCCTCCACCGGAGGAACATAACCAATCCATCCTTTAGCGATAGCCGTAAATACTGCAGCTACCGTCAAAATGCCTAAAAACAACAAAAGCCATAATGCGTATATGAATTTCTTCTTCATAGCTCTTTATACTTTATATATATATCCGTGTCCGATATTTCTCTTTTGAAGTGCAAAAGTATAAAAAATGCGGGAATAAAAGCGGTTCATTCTATTTTTTTGTCTATCTTTGAACTCCGGTATTTATAAAGAACCATCATAAAAGCCGAAAATATGGAAAATAGAAGTTTAGTCACTATTGCCAACCACTCGAAAGAACGCATTCTTTACTTGTTGGAAATGGCGCAAGAGTTTGAAAAGCAACCGAACCGTCACTTGCTGGACCAGAAAATTGTAGCAACCCTTTTCTTCGAGCCTTCCACCCGTACCCGTCTGAGCTTTGAAACTGCAGCGAACCGGCTGGGAGCAAAAGTTATCGGATTTACAGATCCGAAAGTGACCAGTTCATCAAAAGGAGAAACGTTAAAAGATACCATTATGATGGTAAGTAATTATGCCGACATTATCGTAATGCGCCACTATTTGGAAGGTGCCGCACGTTATGCCAGCGAAATAGCGCCGGTGCCTATCGTCAATGCAGGCGACGGAGCAAACCAGCATCCTTCTCAAACCATGCTCGATCTCTATTCTATTTATAAGACACAGGGCACGTTGGAGAACCTGAACATTTATCTGGTTGGCGATTTAAAATACGGACGTACAGTACATTCACTCTTAATGGCAATGCGACATTTTAATCCGACATTTCATTTTGTCGCACCCAACGAATTACGAATGCCGGAAGAATATAAATTATATTGTAAAGAATATCATATCCGGTACGAAGAACACAGTGATTTTACTGAGGAAACGATTGCCGATGCAGACATCTTGTATATGACACGTGTGCAGCGTGAACGTTTCACGGACCTAATGGAATATGAACGGGTGAAAGACGTGTATATCTTACATAATAAGATGCTGGAACACACGCGTCCGAATCTGCGCATTTTGCACCCCCTGCCCCGTGTCAACGAAATAGCTTACGATGTGGACAGTAATCCGAAAGCTTATTACATTCAGCAGGCACGCAACGGGCTTTACGCCCGTGAAGCCATTTTGTGCGATGTGCTGGGAATCACTCTTGATGAGATAAAAGCGGACACCGAACGATTAATGAACATTTAAATCTTACACGAATGAGCAACAAGAAAGAATTACAGGTAGCCGCTTTAGAGAACGGCACTGTCATAGACCATATACCTTCGGACAAACTGTTTACCATAGTGGCTTTGCTCGATTTGCAGCATATGGATAGCAACATTACCATTGGTAATAATTTCGAGAGTAAAAAATTGGGGAAAAAAGGAATCATCAAGATAGCCGACCGTTTTTTCAACGATGAAGAAATCAACCGCCTTTCAGTAGTAGCTCCGAATATGAAGCTGAATATTATCCGCAACTACGAAGTAGTAGAAAAGAAAGAGGTTGTCATGCCTGAAGAACTGAAAGGCATCGTGCGGTGTAACAATCCTAAATGCATTACCAACAATGAGCCTATGCAAACATGGTTTCATGTCATCGACAAAAAACAAGGTATCTTAAAATGCCATTATTGTGAGAAAGAACAACAAATAGACAACATTAAACTGATTTGACAACAGAATGAAGCAAGACTGGAAACCAGGAACTATGATTTATCCTCTGCCCGCTGTACTTGTAAGTTGCGGGAGCACAGAAGAAGAATACAATATCCTGACCGTAGCATGGGTCGGAACAATTTGTACCAATCCTCCTATGTGTTATATCTCTGTCCGCCCGGAACGGCATTCATATCCGATTTTAAAAAAGAATATGGAGTTTGTCATCAACCTTACCACAAAAAAGATGGCATATGCCGCCGATTGGTGCGGTGTACGCTCAGGGAAAGATTATAATAAGTTTAAAGAAATGCACCTCACTCCAGGGAAAGCATCGATGGTAAAAGCTCCGATTATCGAAGAATCACCTCTTTGCATTGAATGCCGGGTAAAAGAAATCATCGCTCTCGGCTCGCACGACATGTTTATTGCCGATGTAGTCAATATAAAGGCAGACGACAAGTATTTGGATACAGAAACCGGGAAGTTTGATTTGGCTAAATCGAATCTGCTGGTTTACGAACACGGAGGATATTACGAGACAGGAGAAAAAATCGGGAAATTCGGCTGGTCTGTCGAGAAGAAAAAATAATTGTGATGCAATGAGAACGAATGCTTTGATATTGCTTTGCTTTTTGTCTGCAGTGGGACTTCCTGTAAAGGCGCAATCCGCCCCGCAGGAGACTCCCCAAAAAGTCAATGTCGGCATTAAAGTCGGGTTCAATTCGACAATGTTCTTTATCGACCATTTCCTGATGGGCGAGAATGAACTGAAAGACATCCAGAATAACTATAAGGTAGGATATTTCGGCGCATTCTTCTGCCGTTTTAATATGAAGAAGCACCATTTCCTTCAAACCGAATTGTCATATAACATCTCAAAAGGAAGTGTCTCTGTCCCCAACTCATTAAACAATGCGGCACTAATAGCCAACAACGCATTGGTTAAAACCGATATCCACTCCATCGATATGCCCTTATTATATGGTTATAAGTTTATCGATTCGTATCCGTATGGGATGGCTTTCTTTTTGGGACCGAAAGCGGCGTATATTTGGAAAAAACATAGCGAAAGTGAATATTCCGGATTCTACCAACAACATATCAGCGAAGAAATAACCCCGTTCTGTTTTAGCGGAATCGTAGGCTTATCGGTCAATGTATCGAATATATTCTTCGATTTCCGCTACGAAATAGGGTTACACAATATGGTCAAGTCGGTATCTTATGCAAAAGACTTGACCGATGCGCCTTATGATACGCAAGACATTTCGGTGAAACGCCGGCGGGATGTGCTGAGCTTTTCAGTAGGCGTAATATTTTGATTTTTTAATTATTAACTTAAACAGAAAAATACATGAAAAGAGACGATTTAATTTTTGACATTATCGAGAAAGAGCACCAACGCCAACTGAAAGGCATCGAATTGATTGCTTCCGAAAACTTCGTAAGCGATGAAGTGATGCAAGCTATGGGGTCATGCCTGACCAATAAATATGCGGAAGGCTATCCTGGCAAACGTTATTATGGTGGTTGCGAAGTAGTGGATCAAAGCGAACAGCTTGCTATCGATCGGATAAAGAAAATCTTCGGTGCTGAATGGGCAAACGTACAACCTCATTCGGGAGCACAAGCCAATGCGGCTGTATTTCTTGCGGTATTAAATCCGGGCGATAAATTCATGGGACTGAACTTGGCTCATGGAGGACACTTGTCTCACGGGTCTGCCGTAAATACTTCGGGCATCATTTATACACCGTGCGAATATAACTTGAACAAAGAAACCGGACGTGTGGATTATGACCAAATGGAAGAAATCGCACTCCGTGAACATCCGAAGATGATTATCGGCGGAGGATCGGCTTATTCACGCGAATGGGATTACAAACGTATGCGGGACATCGCCGATAAAGTAGGTGCTATCCTTATGATTGACATGGCTCACCCTGCCGGCCTTATTGCAGCTGGATTACTGGATAATCCCGTAAAATACGCGCATATCGTCACTTCTACTACCCACAAAACATTGCGTGGCCCACGCGGAGGCATTATCTTGATGGGTAAAGATTTTCCGAATCCTTGGGGAAAGAAAACGCCGAAAGGTGAAATCAAGATGATGTCACAGTTACTCGATTCGGCAGTATTCCCCGGCATTCAAGGAGGTCCGCTGGAACATGTCATTGCCGCCAAAGCCGTAGCATTTAACGAAATTCTGCAACCGGAATGGAAAGACTATGCGGCGCAAGTAAAGAAAAATGCGGCCGTATTGGCACAAGCTTTGATAAACCGTGGCTTCTCTATCGTATCAGGAGGTACAGATAACCACTCGATGCTGGTAGACTTGCGCACCAAGTATCCCGACTTGACCGGTAAGGTAGCTGAAAAGGCTTTGGTGGCGGCAGACATCACGGTCAACAAAAATATGGTTCCGTTTGATACGCGTTCGGCATTCCAGACTTCGGGCATTCGCTTAGGGACTCCCGCCATCACGACACGTGGAGCGAAAGAAGACTTAATGTACGAAATCGCCGAAATGATAGAAACTGTATTATCGAATGTAGACAACGAAGAAGTGATAGCTTCGGTACGTGCCCGTGTGAACGACACGATGAAAAACTATCCGCTCTTCGCCTATTGACAAACAACATAAAAACAAAAGCGTATGAAAAAGACAAGTTGTATGGCTATCCTACTGAGCGGATGCTTGGTGTTTAGCGGGTGTGGAAGTTTGAACAATACAGCCAAAGGTGGCTTGATCGGAGGCGGTAGCGGTGCTGCTTTGGGTGCACTTATAGGAGGTATTGCCGGGCATGGAAAAGGCGCGGCTATCGGTGCGGCCGTAGGTGCGGCTGTAGGTACCGGAGCCGGTGTATTGATTGGCAGGAAGATGGATAAAGCCGCAGAACAAGCCGCCCAGATTGAAGGTGCCGAAGTAGAACAAGTGACCGACAACAACGGATTGCAAGCTGTTAAAGTGACTTTTGACTCAGGTATTTTGTTTGCGACCAGCAGTTCCACTCTAAGTACTTCAGCCAAATCGGCTTTAAGCAAATTTGCCAACAACGTGTTAATTCAAAATCCGGATATGGATGTCGCCATTTACGGATATACTGACAACACCGGTTGGAAAAACAGTACCGCGGAACAAAGTGTGCAAAAGAATTTGGAATTGTCGCAGTCACGTGCGCAAAGCGTATCCAACTATCTGCGCGAATGCGGAACCACAACTTCACAAATCAAAACTGTAGAAGGTTTGGGTGAAAGCAATCCAGTAGCCGACAATAGCACCGAAGCCGGACGTCAGGAAAACCGCCGTGTTGAAGTGTATATGTATGCCAGCCAGCAAATGATTCAAGCTGCAGAAGCCGGCACATTGCAATGATGAGGTAAACCATGATGAAAGAACGCAGATTTTCGCAGATTGAATTATAATTAAATTATTATCTGCGCTAATCTGCGTTTCCGCTTAAAACAATAAAGAGAAAATCATCCTCTTTTCCCCTGCTCGTTTTCATTGGCAGGATCTCCTTTTAATATAGGTAAGGTAATTTGGTATTTTACGGCAAGAATACGGACTATCAGCACCGTCATGAAACCGACAATTTGGGATATATAAGACTCCAGTCCTACCTGTAAACAAATCCAACAAAAAAGTCCGCCGATGACACATGCCATCGCATAAATCTCTTTACGGAATATCAACGGTATCTCATTGATGAAAACATCCCGGATAACCCCGCCTGCCGCACCGGTGATACTGCCCATGATGATTGCCACCCAAAACGGGAATCCCAATGCCATTGTCTTTTCAAAACCTACTACGGTAAATAAGGCTAGTCCGATACTGTCGAAAAAGAAGAACGTATTGTTCAAGTGAATCAAGTACTTGCCGAATATAATGACGAAAAACATGGCAAACGCCGTACATATCAGATAAATCGGGTCGGTCATCCATACAGGCGTGACATTAAGCATTACGTCACGCAATGTTCCGCCGCCTATAGCTGTAGCCAGCCCTACAATGTAAGCGCCAAACCAGTCGAACCGCTTGGCGGATGCCAAACGGATGCCGCTAATGGCAAAAGCGAATGTCCCGATAAAATCGAGAATTTGAACGAAAGAAATCATATTTCAGTTTTTGAATTTATAAGTTTTCCATATATCAATATCCCTACCACGAATAGTTGAATCCTAAGCTCAGCAACTCCTGAAGCTGGAAATAACTGTGTTCATCCGGCTCAAGCGTCACCGAATCATCAAAACGAGCATGGACGAACAGCTTTGTGGAAAAATATTTGTTAAATGCAAAGGTAAACGTATTTTCCCATTCGGCTAACACTTTCTCGTAATTTGTCGTATACGACAAGCGTGACTCCCACAGCAAATTTGTAATGATGTTCCATTTTAGTGTTGTTTCCAATCGTGAGCCTAACTGGTTTTCGACCTTATGTCCTGCTTCAATGTTAAACTTGGTCGGGTCTACCCTATCGCTCGACACACTATAACGGGAATAGTTCAACGGATTTATCAACACAGACAAGTTGCATACTCCGTCTTTCACATATTTGTAGTCCATACCCAAACCGATGTTCAGTTCGGCTGGCGAGAACAAATCCGACACCAAGTTATCCGAGTTCGTGTCATATTTGGAAAAGAACTGAGTCTTAAATTCGGCAGACAACGTATAATACCAACTATAGAATGCCTTATAACCCAATTTGGAACTTAGGCGCAACAAATCTTCACTGGTCTTATATTGGTGCACTGTGTCCGAAGGGGCTGTGATGAACCCCAGTTTCCATTCGATTTTGTTTTCGAACTGAATCTTTTGTTTATCATCGTAATTAAATTGCCACGTCATGCCCGAAAGAAGCGACACCGTACTTTCGCCTCCTTTATACCAGTTGTCGGAAATGTAATTTTGCGAGAACTGCATATAGCCGTTTCCTGAAATAGTCCAAAAATTGGGTTTCACAACGACCAAATCGTTTTCTCTCATCCGATACCCCTTCTCTGGAGTCAGCAGTTGGATAACTTTGTTTTTACGAGGCTTCCTTACCACCAAATGTTCTGACAACGGTTCCAGCCCTTTTAAGTCGTTCTCATTTTTCCGGACCAAATTGGGGTATTGAAGATAAAAGCTCAACAACTGCTTGTTGACCGCACTGTCCACTTTAGCTGTATGCGTAAGGCAAGGCACTTGAAAGAGCAAATCACGAACTGGATTCTTAGCCATATAGGGGCTTTCAGGCTTCCAACCCTCAATTGACATTGCTTGTTCGACAGCTTCCGAATAATAAGTGGCAGGCATGGCCAGCTTGAAATAATCAGCGTTCAAGCGTATCCACGCCGGAGCATGCGGAATAAAAATGTCATCCCAACGGTCATACATTGCCTGCATTTCCTCCCTATAAGCAATAAGAAAGGCTTTAAAACGCCTCTTTACCCTCTCGTTTATCAGATTAACCCTCATCCTTTTAACCGGGGTAAGCGAATCTTTCGGTACGGACACCTCATCGGTTATCGAATCGGAGACCAACACTGATGCTGAATCGCCTAGAACTTCCATTGTGTGAACACTATCTGTCTGCAATGAATCCGCACTCATTTGCGCATAACTGCTTGTACCAATTAATAACAACCATGTAATAATGCCTATTGTTTTCATTCTCTTATTCCATCTAATAAAGTTTTTGCAAAAATACAATTTTTTCATTCGGATAGCAAGATATATCCGGTCATGTTGACGAAATTATACCTATTTATTATTTAAATTGATAACCCGTCGTTTCCATTTGTCGGGTTCCCTATAACCAGAATTTGAATATATATTGCTAACTCCCATGAAGTATATACGTTACGGTTACAGTATATATGTATATATGCGAAAAGGCATATAATTCTGGTACAGTTATTGGTGCAAGCAGATTCCGGAACGATTATTTGCAATTGAATTGTATGAGATTCGGTATTTTTTTGTAATTTTGCCACTTTGAAATAGAAGTGCTAAATCAAAAACATTAAAACGAACATATTGTGGCAGAAACTAAGTACATTTTCGTAACAGGTGGTGTTGCCTCTTCCTTAGGTAAAGGCATTATCTCATCATCTATCGGTAAGTTGCTGCAAGCCAGAGGCTACAGCGTAACTATTCAGAAGTTTGACCCCTACATCAACATCGACCCCGGAACGTTGAACCCCTACGAGCACGGAGAGTGTTATGTAACCGTAGACGGACATGAAGCCGACCTCGACTTGGGACACTATGAACGCTTCTTGGGCATACAGACGACCAAAGCGAACAACATCACGACAGGACGCATCTACAAGAGTGTAATCGACAAAGAACGCCGTGGCGACTATCTGGGCAAGACTATTCAGATTGTCCCCCACATCACCGATGAAATCAAGCGCAACATCAAGCTGCTGGGTAACAAGTATAAGTTCGATTTCGTCATCACCGAAATCGGAGGAACAGTGGGCGATATCGAATCACTCCCCTATTTGGAAAGCATCCGCCAGCTGAAATGGGAACTGGGACGGAACGCTATATGCGTACACCTCACTTACGTGCCTTATTTGGCGGCGGCAGGCGAACTGAAAACCAAACCTACCCAGCATTCTGTAAAAGAGCTGCAATCGGTAGGCATCCAGCCTGACATTCTGGTATTGCGTGCAGAACACGAATTAAGCATGAACCTGAAGAAGAAAGTTGCGCTGTTCTGCAACGTTGATGAAACCGCCGTGGTGCAATCTATTGATATGCCGACCATTTACGAAGTTCCCCTCCGTATGCAGGAGCAAGGGCTTGATGTGACGATTCTGAAGAAAATGGGACTTCCCATCGGTGAAACGCCTACATTGGGGCCGTGGCGTGAATTTTTGGAACGCCGTCATCATGCTACCGAGAAAGTACGCATCGGCTTGGTAGGCAAATACGATTTGCAAGATGCTTACAAATCCATCCTCGAAGCCCTGTCGCAGGCGGCTACTTACAATGACCGCAAGGCGGATATCCACTTTATCAATAGC
>CASFRN010000022.1 GCA_949296855.1 uncultured Bacteroides sp.
AGCATTTCTTCCTGAAACAAATGGCGAGTCTCGCCCAGCCGTTCTCGAAGCCTCCACATATCCTCCAAACAAACACAATAATCATGGGCAGACAACTTCATTACCGGATTCAGCAATAAAGACATGTGGCCGATAATGCCGTAGTTGCTTTGGATGGCCATCGAAGTGATAAACGGCTCGGACAAGCAAAGAATCACGCCCTCGAAATCGACTGATTGAGAAAACGCCGACGCCAACGACGGATTGGGCAAGATGACGTAATCTCCCGGCACGATATTGTAACGTACCTCTTGGACAGTAAAGCTCATGTTGCCCCCCATGCAAAGGATATGCAGCACATGGAAGGGATACTTGGCAAATTGATAATCTGATAACGAGTCGAGGAATACGATTTTATCCTGTACATTCTGATCCATCATTCATTTACTTTAAAGGTGTACGCGAAAGTAGGCAAAATCCACGAATCGTGAAAATTTCCCTACGCATTATGTAACGCCTTTCTGCATCAAGCCGTGTAAATTTGCGACATCAACAAAAAGGCAATGGATATGAAAGAAGTAAGATTGAACAACGACGTCATGATGCCGGCTATCGGATTCGGCGTCTATCAGATTCCGGTGGATGAAACGGAAAGAATTGTAAGCGAAGCGCTCGAAACGGGCTATCGGATGATAGACACAGCGGCTTCGTATTTCAATGAGGAGCAAGTGGGCAATGCCATCCGTCGCAGCGGACTGAAGCGGGAGGAGATATTTGTCACCACCAAGCTTTGGGTGCAGGACTATGAATACGACGATGCCCTGCGTGCTTTCGACAAATCGTTAAAGTTGCTCGGGCTGGATTATGTCGACCTCTACCTGCTGCACAAGCCCTACGGCAACTATTATGCGGCGTGGAGAGCTTGCGAGCGGCTTTATAAAGAAGGCAGAATCCGAGCCATCGGCGTGACGAGCTTCTCTAATGAACGCCTGCAAGACCTTTTCCTGCACAACGAAGTGAAACCTGCCGTCAATCAGTTGGAAACCCACCCGTTCTTCCAGCAGAAAGCCGCCAACAAATTCTTGCAATGCGAAGGCATACAGCACGAAGCATGGGCACCTTTTGCCGAAGGGCAGAACGACATCTGGAACAATCCCGTACTGAAAGCCATTGCCGAAAAGCATGGACGGACAGTCGGTCAGGTTGTCCTCCGCTGGCTGAACCAACGCAATGTGGTGGTTATCCCCAAAACCGTACGCAAGGAACGGATGATAGAGAACTTTTCTATTTTTGATTTCACACTGACCGAACAAGAAATGCAAGCTATCGCCGGACTGGATACGGGGAAAAGTCCGATTTACGATGATATGGATCTGGCAACGACAAAGTATATAGGTACGCATCGGATTCATGATTAATAAAATTATAAACTATGAACAAGACTATCACTTTAAACAACAACGTCGAAATGCCTCTGATGGGCTACGGCGTTTGGCAGATTGCTCCCGCGGAATGTGAGCAATATGTATCGGAAGCCTTGAAAACCGGATATCGCTCTATCGATACGGCTCAGGCTTATTATAATGAGGAAGGCGTGGGCGAAGCCATCAGCAAAAGCGGCATTTCGCGTAAGGAATTGTTTCTGACTACCAAAGTCTGGATAAGCAACGCAGGTGAAGAAAAAGCGGCACGAAGCATCGACGAGTCGCTTTGCAAACTGAAAACGGACTACATCGACCTGCTGCTTATCCATCAGCCATTTGGTGATTACTACGGAACTTATCGTGCCATGGAAAAGGCATACAAGGCAGGAAAGGCGCGTGCTATCGGACTGAGCAATTTCTACGACGCCCGTTTCGTGGACTTGGCTGAAAATATGGAAGTAAAGCCTACCGTAGTGCAACTGGAGACGCACGTTTTTTCCCAACAGGTGAAGATGCGCGAACTGATGAAGGAATACGGCACACGCCTGATGGCTTGGAGTCCGTTGGCGAGAGGGATGAACAACCTCTTCGGCAATGAAACGCTGAAAGAGATTGCCGACAGGCACGGCAAAGACATCGCCCAAATCTGCCTGAAATTCCTGACGGACGAAGGCATCATCGTCATTCCTCAATCCACCAAGCCGGAACGCATAAGAAGCAATTTCGCCCTTGATGATTTCGAACTGACGGACGATGAACGGGAAGCCATCCGCCGTTTGGATGCGGGACATCCTTTTGCAGCCGACTTCAATGACCCGGCATTGGCAAAATATCTGCTTGGCTACGACAAGCAATTCAATCCCAATAACCAGAAATAAGAAAAAGAGGGTGTCTCAAAATGAAAGCCTATTTCTATTTTGAGACACCCTCTTTTCAATATCAGATGAACCGCTCTGCTTAGTGGATAATGCCCAACTTAGACGATTCCACAAACTGAATGATGTTATCGATTTCCTTGCTATGCGGAACCTGTTCGCGGATTCGGATCAACGCATCGTGTTGTGAAGTATTCGCCTTATACAAGATGCGGTATGCCTGCGCAATGTGCTTGATTAAAGTTTCCGAAAAACCGAAACGCTCCAGCACAATCGTATTGATGCTATAGAATTCAATCGGTTCGTGAGCCGCTACGATATAAGGAGGAATATCACGCACGAAACGGCATCCGCCTTGTACTACCGAGAAACTGCCCAAACGGGTATTGCCCTGCATCAATACATTCGATGTCAGAATCGAATAGTCATAAATAGTACAGCAACCTGACACTTGCGAGCCATTACCAATGATACATTTGTTGCCTACCGTTACATCGTGCGACAAACGTGCACCTGTCATAATGAAATTCCCGTCACCGATAGAAGTCTCATGATCGGCGTGTGTACCACGGATAATCACAGCGTTCTCACGAATCACGTTGTTATTGCCGACACGTGCAATGGTATCTTCACCTGTATAAGCAAAGTCTTGCGGAACAGCCGCAACCACCGCTCCCTGATAAACTTTGTTTCCGTTCCCCATGCGCGTACCGCTCATCAAGCTGGCGTAAGGCATGATTTCGTTGTCATCGCCTATCTCTACATTCTTATCGATATAGGCGAACGGATGTACCGTTACATTGTTGCCAATCTTTGCAGACGGGTCAACATAAGCTAAAGGGCTAATCATAGTTGTTTATATTTTAAGGTTAGTATTACTGTCTGCCTCCACCCAATGCACTATACAGGTTGATGACAGCCTGCATACGCTGGAAGTTATCAGAAACTTCAGTCAGTTGTGCGCTCAACAAGTTTTGTTGTGCCGTCAGGATTTCCAAATAAGTAGCGTCTCCGCTTTGGAACAAGGCTTTGGTATAAGTCACCGCCTTATCCAATTGGTCTACCTGATTGCGGTCGTGACCCAACTTCTCGTTCTGAGTATCATATAGATGAAGCGCGTCGCTCACTTCCTGACCGGCTTCTAAGATGGTCTGCTGATAATTCATACGAGCAATCTCCTCTTCAGCTTTTGAAACTTTCAAGTTAGCCACCAGCTTACCGTTATTAAAGATAGGCTGTGCCAACGAAGCCAATGCCTGAAACATGAACTCAGCCGGATTAGCAACCGAAATTCCCGAACCATTGGTCCAACCTGCAGTACCCGTGATGTTCAATCCCGGATAGAATGCTGCCCGTGCCTGATTGGTCGTATAATATGCGCTTGCTAAAGTCATCTCAGCAATCTTCACATCCGGACGGTTTTCCAATAATTGCAAAGGAACACCCACAGTCAAGTCTTCCGGCATCACCTGCTCATCCAACGTATTACGATCTATCGGTTGAGGAGTTTTCGCCAACAATACACAGAGTGAGTTCTCTGTTTCACGCACTTGACGTTGCAGGTCAAGCAATGAAGCCTGTACTTGAGAATAAGCCGCACGCATCTGAGCTACAGCAGCTTCGGTAGTCATACCGGCAATCTTCATGGCTTCCATCGTACGCACGTTCTCCTTATAGATATCTACCGTCTGACTGGTAATCTCCACCTGACGGTCGAGCATCAACAAAGAATAATACATATTCGCAATGCCACAGATGATTTGCGAACGCACAGCTTGTTCAGAATATTGACTTTGAAGA
>CASFRN010000023.1 GCA_949296855.1 uncultured Bacteroides sp.
CAACTGAACTGCGCCACCGTCCCGTTGATTGTAACCCGTCCCATGATGGGGACAATTCCGTTCTTCTCCTTGCTGCCGTTCGCATAGAACAGCACGCGAAATGTGCTCCTTGTCATACTCGTTCTTTTTTGGTTGCAAAACTATAAATCAACGAGTTAAACCTTGACAAGCAAACCTACGCAGAACGGCGCAAACGAAGCGGCGGTTGTTAAATCTGCACTTTGGACGGGTAACGAATAGGAAACCGTTCTCCTGCTCCAATCCTCCCAAAAGCTGTTTTCAGCCTTTCCCTCAATTTCGGCAATTTTCTCCTAACTGCTTAATCTTCAATTCCAAATTCGCATTTCTGCCGAAATTCGTCGGATATTCCATAGATTTTCTGTAACTTTGCGTCTAAAGGGTAAAGAGTAACATTAAACACAGATAAACGTATGAAAACATTAAGCATGACACTGGCATCTTGCGCTATGGCGATGATGCTTACCGTATCCGGATGCTACGCCGGAGGAAGAAACGTAGTGAAACCGAGCAAGAATTACGTGACCGAGAAGGTTTCGATATCCGATATTGAAGCGATTAAGTCTTCTTCATCGGTCGATGTGGTCTACACCCAGGCATCGGGCACACCCTACGCCGAGATTTATGCGCCCGACAACATCGTTCCGCTCGTCAATGTGGAACAAGACGGAAAGGCTTTGCGGATAGGTTTTAAGAGCAATACTTCTATCAATGGGAGATGCAAGTGCGAAGTGCGGGTGTTCGCTCCCGAAGTGACTTCATTCTCTACCTCCAGCTCTTCGGACATTACTTTGGCGAACGGATTGAAGACCTCGAAGCCTGTTACCCTGAAAGCATCGAGCAGCGGGGATATTGACGCTCCGTCTCTTGCGTGCGGCGACTTGAGCATGACCACCTCCAGTAGCGGGGATATCAAGATAGGCGCCATCACGTGCGGCATGCTTTCCTTGGACACCCAAAGCAGCGGGGATATCAAAGTGACCTCTGCCCAATGTACGGGCGCTACGATAGACTCCAGTTCGGCAGGAGATTGTATCGTGGCGGAAATGGCTTGTTCGGGCGATGTGAAGGCTTCTACCAGCTCTTCGAGCGACATCAAGTTAGCGGGTACGTGCCGGAACGCATCGTTCAGTGCCAGTTCGGCTGGAGGCATCTATGCCAAAGACCTGCTTGCGAAAGACGTAGAAGCCCGTGCCAGCTCGGCAGGTGATGTGGAATGCAACGCGAGCGGAGTGCTCTCCACTTCGGTATCGAGCGCGGGAAGCGTGCGCTATAAAGGCAATCCGGCACGTGTAGAAGGCAAAATCAAAGGCGTGTCGAAACTTTGAAAATTAATAGTGAATAGTGGATAATATATGCCGTTATTCACTATTAATTCACTTCACGAATCCTTTCTTTGCCCATTTCATGCTGTTCCAACGTCGCACGAAGATAAGGGCACGGATATTCTCATCAAGAAGAAACGAGCACCACATGCCTATTAGCCCCCAACCCCAGTGAACGCCGAACAGGTAGCTGATGCCTACTGATACGGTCCATTGCACCACTAATCCTACGTAGAACGGGAAGTTGACATCGCCCGCCGAACGGAGTGCGTTGGTGGCATAGATGTTTACGGCACGTCCTATCTCGACTACCACATCGATAATCATTACAGTGACTCCTAAACGGATAATCTCTTCGTTATCGGTCAGTAAGCTGAAGATGAAATGTCCCGAAGCCGCCCAAATGCACGACAAGATAAGCGATACCAAGATGGAGAGCCGCATCACGTATTTGCCTAAAAGGTAGGCGGCGCGTATCTTTTTCTGTCCCACCAAGTGTCCGATACAGATGGCTCCTCCTTGTGCCATGGCGATGGCGAACAGGTAGACGAACATCACGATGTTTACGGTATAGGTGCGGGTGGCGAGCGCATTATTCCCTAATATATTAATAAGGTAAGTGATGACCACTTGCGAAAAGCTGTACGAGATGTTCTCGCCTGCCGAAGGGAGTCCGATTTTCAGCAGATTTTTCAATTCTATCCATGGGAAGGGACGGAAGTAAGCCAATGGGAACCGGGGAATATGCTTACGGAACAGGATGATGAACAGTACCACCATGCTCACGCCGCGGGCGAAGGCTGTGGAAATAGCCGCACCTTCGGCTCCCAAGGCAGGCATTCCCCACTTTCCGAATATCAGCGAATAGTTTCCGATGATGTTCATGATGTTCACCAGTACGGTGACCAGCATCGGATAAATGGCTTTATTGGCACTGCGTAACGAGGCGGAAATGGTGAGTGAGATGGCTTGGAAGAAAGCGAACGCTCCCACTATCTCCATATAGCCGATGCCGTAGTTCAGCAATTCGGGACGAAGCCCCATCCAGTCTAGTAAAGTAGCGGCTCCGAAGTGCAGGATGGCACTGATGATGATGCCCAGCACAAGGTTTAATAGCAAGGCTACCCCTGTTACTTGAATCATGTTCTTGTGGAGTTTCGCTCCGAGGTATTGCGAGCAAAGCACGGACGTTCCGATATTGATGACTTCGAATATCAGGAAAGCGAAGGTGACAATCTGGTTGACCACGCCTACCGCTGCCACGCTCTCGTCGGAGTATTGGCTTAGCATGATGGTGTCTACTGCTCCCAGCATCATGATGAGCAAGGTCTCGATAAAGATGGGGATAACGAGTCTGACAAGCTCCTTGCGTGCACTTGCCGGTTGAGAAATAGTCTGTTCCACTTTGTGTTGTCTTCGTTTTTACCGCAGATTACACGGATTTAAATAAATAACGAAAAATGCTTAAAATCGCCATTGTTTGCTATTCATTATTTAAATCTGTGTAATCTGTGGTGAGCAATGTCTTATTTACGGATTAAGTTCATGAATTCCTCTCTGGTTTTGGCTTGGTTGAAAGCTCCGGTGAAGTCGGAAGTGGTGGTGATGGAGTTCTGTTTTTCCACGCCTCTCATCTGCATACACATGTGCTTGGCTTCTACCACAACCATTACGCCTAATGGGTGCAACGTTTCCTGTATGCATTCCTTGATTTGCAGGGTCATGCGCTCTTGTACTTGGAGGCGGTGCGAGAATACGTCCACTACGCGGGCTATCTTGCTCAGTCCGGTGATGTATCCGTTCGGGATATAGGCCACATGAGCTTTCCCGTAGAAGGGAAGCATATGGTGTTCGCACATCGAGAAGAAGTCGATGTCCTTCACTACGACCATCTGGCTGTATTCTTCCTTGAATTTGGCTTTTAATAGAATTTCTTTCGGGTCTACGTCATATCCCCGCGTGAGGGTAAGCATGGCTTTAGCCACTCTTTCGGGAGTCTTTGCTAACCCTTCCCGTTCGGGGTCTTCTCCCAAGAGGGTCAGTATTTCTTTGTAGTGAGCCATGAGTTGCTGTACTTTCTCCTCGGGGAAGCTCAACAAGTCTGTATCAATCATTATTCAATGGGTATGTTAATTTGTTCACGTACAATGGCGGCTTCCTTGAACTCGCCGTTTCCTTTCAATTTACGCATGGCTACGTGCGCCTCCTCGATGCTCTTGAAGTCGCCTACACGGCATAGCCAGCGGGGAGGCTGGAAGTAAGTGTATACCGGCATTTCGGGGAAGGCTTCTTTCACCTTGTTTGCTACCCGTTGCGCTTCATTGCGTGCCACGCGCGAATTGTTTCCCGCGTAAACTTGCACGCGGAATCCTCTTGCCTTCAGTGTCTTCTGAGCTGTCCCGCCCGTATAGCGCAAGCCTATCAGGGAAGTGATATAGGATTCTTCATGAACCGTTACCGTTCCTTTGCCCGCCTGGCGTGTCTCAAGGCTTTCCACGATGGTGCGCTGGGCGTACCCCGTAGCGGCGGAAAGAAGCAAGAAGAGGGATAATAGATATTTCATGATGTGGGTGCTTAGTCGATGTTGCCATTGCGCACAGGCGGCACAGAGAAATAAAGTGAAATCTGTGTTTCTCTGTGCCTTTCTGTGTTATCTGTGTGCTATTATAAATGCTTTGATTATTTGAACGCGTCGATAATGCCCTTGAAGTCAGCAGCTTTCAATGCGGCACCGCCAATCAAGCCACCGTCTACGTCGGGATTAGCGAACAATTCTTTCGCGTTCGACGGTTTGCAGCTTCCTCCGTACAGGATAGAAGTGTTTTCAGCTACTTCCTGGCCGTATTTAGCGGCTACCAACGAACGGATGTGCGCGTGGATTTCCTGAGCTTGTTCCGGAGTAGCGGTCTTGCCTGTACCGATAGCCCAAACCGGTTCGTAAGCCAAGATAACCTTGCCGAAGTCTTCTGCAGAGAGTGAGAATACAGAAGCCAATTGAGCTTCTACCACTTCGTTTTGCTTGTTTGCTTCGCGTTCTTCCAATACTTCGCCGATGCAGAAGATAGGACGCAAGCCGTTAGCCAAAGCCAATTTCACTTTTTCTTCCAGGATTTCAACGGTTTCATGATAGTAAGCACGGCGTTCCGAGTGACCCAAGATAACGTATTGAGCACCTGTAGAAGCTACCATTTCGGCGGATACTTCGCCTGTATAAGCGCCCGATGCCTTGTCTGCGCAGTTCTCGGCGCCTACACCGATGATGTTCTTGTCAACAATCGGAGTGACCGATGCCAAGTGGATAAACGGAGTGCAGATGATAACGTCACAATTGGGCTTGTCTGCGCTCAACACTTCGTTCAGTTCTTTCGCCAAAGCGATGCCTTCTTGCAGGTTCTTGTTCATTTTCCAGTTTCCTGCTACAATGTTCTTTCTCATTTTGTTTAAGTTTTTAAAGGGTTAATGTGTTTAATCTTGTTGTTAAGAAGTTAAGCCAATACACCTTGCAAATGCGGCTGCTGGCCAGACTATTGGCTTAACTTCTGGACTCCTTTCCTTCTTTTCCTGCTCCATCTCATCCAGCCTAAATCGCATAACGCTAAGAAGATGAGCGGTCCGAAGAACCAGCCGAACACTTGCATCACTTTGTGCCATGTGTTGGGGACCATGAGTGTCCCTAACGGGAGTTCTTCTAAAGGTGCGGTCAGCTGATATTCGTCGGGCAGGTCATTTACGCTCCATTTGTTCAGGATGGTTCCGTCTTTCAGCAGCACCAGTCCCGGGTTGGAGCGGATGATGGTTTTCAGCGTTATCTCATCGGCTATGGCAAACGGGTATTCGGCTCCCGTATTGTCTTGCCACCTGGCTATGTCTTTATCGGGCGAAGCCGTCACGCACAAAAAGCGGTATCCGTACTCCATACTATAATCGTACACTTCGTTTATCAGGTCCATGCCGCTTTCATCGGCGTTCCGCAAGGCGGGCGAGATAAGCAGGAATGTATAGCTGTCGTCGTTCAGCACCTCTTCGGTTACATCGGTTCCGTCTTCCTGCAAGGTGATGAGGAAGCCTTGTATAGGCGGCTCGTAGCCCTTTTCTTTCACTCGTGTTTGCGCGTCGATGAAAGTCCATGTGGAATCAGACGGGAAATTGTCGATGGTGAATTCTTGCTGCTTTCCGTCTTTCTCGTAGATGAAGGTCGTTTCGTAGGTGGTGGGCTTTACTCCTTCGGGTATTTCCATACCTTCGCGTATATTCATCCCGATGTGGTAAGGGCGGAAGTCGAACACCGGCAATTCACGCACGCAATAGATGGAGAACGCCAAGATGAACACCACCGTATAAAGGGCTATCAGCCAGTCCACTTTCTCGGTTACTAGTTTTTTGAGGTAAGTCTTTCTCCAGCGGAACACGACAATGGAGGCAAGCAGCAATACGATGTTCTTGCCGAAGGTCTCCCAATTGGTCAGGATGATGGCATCGCCGAAGCATCCGCAATCCGAGATGGGGTTTTCAACGGCAAGCCATAAGGTGAGCGGGGTCATGAATGCCATAAGGAGCAAAAGCAAGGTGGATACGGCTTTCCGGTGGATGCCGAACAACAGGTAGACTCCCAGCGTGAATTCGAGTGCGCCCATCGCCATCGCTCCGATATAAGGCGCGAATCCGGGGACTATCTGAAGCACCCTCCATGCCTCCAGATAGTCTTGTATCTTGTAGGCGGTTCCGTAAGGGTCGTTCGCTTTCACGAAACCGGAGAAAATGAACACGGCGGCCAGCAAGAAGCGGCATACGTTCACTCCGGCGACGGTGATTCTATGTAGGCATTTATTCTCCAAATTCCAGTTTGATTAAAGCGAATACAGCGTAATTGATCATATCCATATAGTTGGCGTCCACGCCTTCCGATACCAAGGTGTTCCCGCTCAAGTCTTCGATTTGCTTGGTGCGGTATAGTTTCATCAGAATCAGGTCGGTGTACGAAGTGACACGCATGCTGCGCCATGCCTCGTCGTAATCGTGATTCTTTTTCAACATCAGTTCCAATGTCTGTTTGGCATACCGGTCATATTGCTCCAATGCCTGCGCCTCGGTCAGGTCTTCCTTTTCGGCATAGCCCAAGGCAAGCTGGATAAGCCCGATGATGCCGTAATTGACTATCGCCATAAATTCGGGACGTATGCCTTCGCCTACCAAGCTGACCCCTTTTGTCTCAAGGCTTCGGATTCGGTTTGCCTTGATGAACAGTTGGTCGGTCACCGAGGCAGGGCGCATGATGCGCCATGCCGCTCCGTAGTCGTGCAGCTTTTTGGCGAACAAGTCCCGGCAGACGGCAATGACGTGTTCAAATTGTTCTTTCGTATCTTTCATACGTGCATGTATATCAATTGATGCCGCAAAGTTACGATTTTCCTTTTAAATGCGCGTAATAAATAAGGAAGATTTGTAGGGGAGATGCCTTCATGGAGGGCAGACAGCACGGAAGCGCACAGATTTACACCGCTATAGGTCTGTGTAAGCCTCTGTGTGCTTCCGTGTTATCCGTCTGCTGTAAGCGGATTGTGTGTACGCTTATTTATACGATTGCTTGTAGATGTTCAGCACTTCTTCGTCGGTCAGCGGGCGCGGGTCGAGAGTAAAGAGCCCGCCCATGGTTTCGCGCGCGTTCTGCACCATCTTCGGCAAGTCTTCTTCCTTGATGCCCCAGTCGCTCAGCTTGATGTTGTCTACACGGCATTCTTTCTGCATCCGTGCCAAGGCGTCGATGAAGTCGCTCGGGCGGTTGCTCTTTTGCTGGGTCATCACGTCGGCCATTTTCATGAAACGCTTCATGCAATCGTTGCGGAACGTTTCGAAGTAAGCCGCGCTCAGGGCAATTAGTCCTGCGCCATGAGGCAATTCGGGATAGTAAGCGCTCATGGCGTGTTCCATGGAATGTTCGGAAGTGCAGCTGGATGTGGCTTCCACCAATCCGGCAAGGGTGCTTGCCCAAGCCACTTTGGCACGTGCCTTGATGTTGCGTCCGTCGTTTACGGCTACAGGAAGATATTTATACAGTAAACGGATTGCCTCCAGCGCGAACAAGTCGCTTATCGGGGTAGAACAGTTGGCTATGAATCCTTCCGCCGCATGGAAGAAAGCGTCAAAACCTTGGTAGGCTGTCAGGTGGGGAGGAATGGTGACCATCAAGGTCGGGTCGATGATGGAAAGGGTAGGGAAGGTAAGCTGGTTGCCGAAGCCGATTTTTTCCTGTTTCTCTTCGTTGGTGATGACTGCCCACGGGTCGGCTTCCGTTCCCGTTCCGGCGGTTGTAGGGATAGCCACTATCGGGAGCACTTTCGTCACCGGACGCCCTTTGCCGCTCCCGCCTACTACATAATTCCAGTAATCGCCGTCGTTGCATGCCATGATGGCGATGGCTTTGGCCGAGTCGATGCTGCTTCCTCCTCCCAGTCCGATGATGAAATCGCATTTCTGCTCGCGGCAGATGGCTGCAGCTTCCATCACATGTGCTTTGATGGGGTTGGGCAGTATCTTATCGTACACGATGGCCGCCACGTCGTTTTCGGTCAGGTATCCTATCACTTTATCCAGATACCCGTATTTCTTCATCGATGTTCCGCCGGATATGACCACCATGGCCTTTTTACCGGGGAGCGTTTCGGTAGCCAATTTCTTTATCTCACCGCACCCGAACAATATCTTGGTGGGCACGTACAAACTGAAAATAGGATTTGAGTTCATATCTGTTTGTTTTTAAAGTTTCACGTTTTCCAAAGATACGAATAAAAACATAGGTTGTAACCGTGAAAGTGTTAAATATTCCAATCGGGCGGTATGTGGTACAGTTAGCGGGGCAAGGTTTGCCTGGCATGGACTTGCTGCATGTTAAGTTACCCTGATATACCTAGTATATAAGGACTGAGCGAGGACTCAGGCATAGAGGACGGAGCAGCCCGCTTCTGTTGCGGTTGGAGATAAATGTTGGGCTGGAAGCAGTTTGCTTACCGGCTTTCATACGGTTAGTGATGAAATGAAAAAAGCGGTCCTTTCGAACCGCTTTTTTATTTATGGAGTCAAAAACGCTTAACGTTTCTTTACTGTCATAGGCAGTTTGATTACAAATTCGTGGCCATACATGTCTTTTACTTTGATATTCAAAGTAGAAGGTACATCTGCAGTCGGGTTGGTAGTAGAACTCAACGCTATTGCTTTGAAGCCTGTAATATGACCATTTGTTCTTGTAACTTCAAAGTATTCTTCTTCGCCGTTTGCGTCACTTGTCAAGGTAGCATCAATTATTTCTAAGCTTTCTTCGTAAGAATTGCTTAACATGCGATTGTATTCGCTATCCCATGCACTTGTACCGAAGATTGCAGCGTCTACGTTCAACGGTGTACCGTCAGGCTCAGACATAGTATAATCCGTACCGTATGTTAAAGTAGTAGACGGAGTGCGGTAGATATAATTGCCTGTCTCAGGATCTCTACGAGCGAAGTCACCTCCAAGCTGTGCATTGTTAGCCCATGCCCAAGTGTAGGTGTCGTTGTAGATGCAGTTATAAATCGTAGAGAAGTCTGTAGCTTTTACAGTCCAGTCATCATAGCCACCCTTCGCGTTCTTCTTAGAAGAAATCTTGCCGTAGTTGTAAACCACAGTAGTTGCGTGCTCGGTTTCATTGTTGATGTAGGCCTTGTCAACAACCAAATAACCGTCACCTGTTACGGTTAATGTAACATCCTTGTTATTGTCTTTCTTTGAAGTAGCGAAGCTGATGTTGTATTGGCTTTCAACACCGTCACCGAAGTTGAAGACTTCAGTCATCTTCATGCTTCCTTGGTTAGCGTCATCAGCCGTCCAAGTTTCAGTACCGTTATACATCGGAATCATGTAGCAGTTGTAGATGCCATCTTGTACCTGTGCAGTCTTGATAGAGAATCCGTTCGGCAAAGTAGTCGGCAATGTCTTGGTCATGGTTACATCTAATGTTGCCAATACGAAGTCGTTCGCATTCTTAATGGTTAACGTACCGCTATAAGCCTTATCGTCTTCGTAAAGCGTCCAGTCGCCTTGAGTCGGCATAGTGTAAATCTTAGTAACCTTATCGAATGCAACTGCACCCAATCCGCTATTTCCGTTTGCTGTAGAGTAAAGGACGTTGTTGTCTTTATCTACGAAGTATACATGGAATGCAGGAGCTGTGTTGTTCACCTTGTCTGTAGTCCAAGTCATTTCGCTTGCATTTGCCAACTTAGACAAAGTGACATTCTGAGTAGCAGATTTTTCTGTATTTGCAGCTGATGAAACCTTAGCGTCCGGAGTGATGACAGTATTGGCTGCGTTCCAGTCGGCTGCGGCACTGCCTAAGCGTACGTAGAATGCACGGCCGTCGGGGTCAACCAGCGTACCGTCCATATTAACGGCATACACACGAAGACCGATAACATCGTTGATGATGTTTTTACCATCAATCTTTATCTGAGTAGAAGTACCTTCTACAACCTGATCCAAGCCCGTATAAGAATAGCCCTTCCATGCATTAATTTCAGAAGGTTCAGACTCTACGGCGTTTCTCGTATCCAAGGTCACGTACATACCCTTGATTTGGTCCGGAGCTTTCAAATCACCATAATTGGTATTGCCTACAGCGTCAATAGAAACGGTGAAAGGCTCGCCTTGCACAGCCGGATAGATATAGTTTAAGCCACTACGGTTATCATCAGGAGTACCTGTTGCCTGAATGGCATTGGCATCCGATCCTGTTACCAACGTACCGTCATCTTTAACAGCGGCAGCTACATCTGCACCGTTAATCCATTTCCATTCCGCTTTATTTGTTGACGTACCATTTTCCGAACGAGCGTAACGGTTACGGATAGTCGTTACATTCTTATCGTTCACCCAATAGTTCAAAGTAGCCAACGGCTCAAAATTAACCTTACCGATTTGCAGGTCGTATGCAGAAATCACGTCACGTGTTGCGGTAGCTTCTGTGGTCAACGTGTTGTTCACCTCAACAGCGAACTTAACGAATTTATATACGTTACCGTCTTTCTGCATTGTAACGGCATTGAAAGAATCCTTGTTGTAATTTTTCAATGAAACAGTGACTTTCCACAAGCCGCTATTGCCTTCCGCACGAGTCTGAGGATTAGTCGTTCCTCCTAAGATATTTTGGTTGTATCTTTCAACTTTATCGATATTCAAGAAATTATCCAATGTTTCGCCCTTAGCGTTAATCAATGAAATCATTTCCGGAGTAATTACCGCATTGGTAGGAGAAACACGGACGATAAAGCTTGAGCCGACTTGTTTTTGCGCACCTTCAGTAAAGGTGATGGCACCCGGCAACCCTTCACCGAACACATTTGCCTTTTCGATGACAGACATCATGTTCAGAGTCATGCCGTAACCACCGTTCTCTTGCGCCGTATTAGAATAAACCAACTCAACGCTAGTTACCATATCAGCCAATTCGCCTACCAAGCCTTCTACTTCCTCAATCAATCCATTCATTTCCGTGCGGAATTTTTCAATTTCACCATTGAGGGTATTTTGGAGTTCTTCTTTCAATGCATTGATATCGCCTAAAGCAGCCTCCAAAGCAGCAAGTCTTTCTTCTTGGTCGGCAATCTTGCCTTCCAGGTTTGCGATGGCGTCAGCGTCTCCTGCTTGTTGTGCAGCTTCCAAAGCTTGCTGTGCGGTAGTCAATGCTTCCTGCGCAGAAGTTTGGGCACTTTCCACTGCACTCTGCATCTGTGTCAACTTGGCCTCCATATCCTCTTTGGTAGCCAACTTGTCCACTTGCGACTGCAGATTTTCGATGTCGTCATCGTAGTCTTTACAAGAGGTAAAAGTTCCTGCCGAAGCGAACAAAAGCGCTCCGAACAGCAGTGCACTTAAATACTTTTTTCTCATAACAAATTAAATTTAATTTATAAATTAA